>NZ_SGWE01000004.1:1872500-2097500 GCF_013337115.1 Deinococcus sp. JMULE3 | reverse complement strand
GCACGGCGCCGCCGACGCCGCCCGCGAGAAACACGGCGAGCTGCGCGTGTACATCCAGCACCGCGTGGGTCGTCTGCTGCCCGGCGAGGCGAGCATCCTGATCGGCGTGGCCAGCCCGCACCGCCGCGCCGCGCTGGAGGCGTGCGACGACATCATCGAGTACCTGAAGGTGCACGTTCCCGTCTGGAAGCATGAGGGTGACGAGGACGGGCAGCACTGGGTGCCGGGCCAGACCGGGCACGACACCTTATAAGGGGGGCCGGAATCAGCGGCGGCGCTGCGCCTGCTCGAACAGGAAGTACTCGCTGGGGCCGTGCTCACGGGCGTGCGCCTCGAACGCGAGGTAATAGCGGGTGGCGAGGCCGATCATCATCAGCACCACGGCGCCCAGCAGCAGCAGGTGCAGCCAGCCGCCCCCTCCGCCCAGCAGTCCGTTGAATACGGCGTGCAGCGCCACGCTGATCAGGAGGCCCTGTACCACCCAGGCGCGGCCCTGCTGCCAGTGCAGGCCGCCCAGCGCGTAGCCCTGAGGGGCGCTGAACAGCGCGTGCGCCAGCGTTGCCAGCACCGCGTGCCACGCGCCGGCGCCCGTGCCGAAGCCCAGGGTGTACGTGACGTTCTCCATGAACGCGAAGCCCAGCGCGGCCGTC
Organism: Deinococcus sp. JMULE3; assembly: GCF_013337115.1. Taxonomy (NCBI): domain Bacteria; kingdom Thermotogati; phylum Deinococcota; class Deinococci; order Deinococcales; family Deinococcaceae; genus Deinococcus; species Deinococcus sp. JMULE3. Next base: position 2,096,850 of record NZ_SGWE01000004.1, on the reverse strand, counting down.
ACGGCGTACACCAGGCCGTCCATGGGTTCGTCGAAGGACAGTTCCGTGATGGCGGTCGTGGCCGCCACGAACTTGAAGCCTTCCTCGATCAGGGCCGTGAGCAGCACCACCAGCACGGCGACCAGCGGCAACGGTGAGGTCGTCAGGTGCCCCATGCTGGCGCCCAGCGCCGCCGAGATCACCCACGCCAGCATGCCCCACGCGAACGTGCGCGCCAGCAACCACAGCGGTTCCGGGTGGCGGTCGCGCCGCACGAAGAACCACAGCCACGCGAAGGTCAACGTGACCGACAGCAGCAGCGCGAGGACCAGGGTCATGCGCTCAGCGCAGCGCCAGTCCGGCCGCGCGGGCCTGCATCGGTGCGCTCGCCAGGTGCGTCAGCGCCAGCGCCAGGGCGTCCGCCGCGTGGTTGTTGAACAGTTCCCGGATGCCCAGGCTGGCCTTGACCATGTAGATGACCTGTTCCTTCTCGGCGCGGCCCGTGCCGACCAGCGACCGCTTGACCTGCATGGGGCCGTAGTGGTGCACGGGTACGCCCGCCTGCGCGCAGGCCAGTTGCACCACGCCGAACGCCTGCCCGACCTTGAACGCCACGTCCGCCTGCTTGCGCAGGATCTGATCCTCGATCGCCACGGCGTCCGGGCGGTACTCGGCGATCAGGCGGCTGACTTCCTCGTGGATGTACTGGAGGCGGCGCGGCATGATCCAGGCGCTCTCGGTGGTCAGGCACACGTGGTACAGGTGGCGGGCCTTGCGCACGTCACCCTCCACCAGCCCCAGGCCGAGGTTCGCAAGTCCAGGGTCGATACCGAGCACGATCACCACTGCAGGATACGCGACCCGAAGAGCAACAAATGGAAACCCCCGCCGGAGCGGGGGCGAGGAGCGAAGGGGTGGGATTACAGGCGGCTCTTGGGGTCGAAGGCGTCGCGCAGGCCGTCCCCCAGGAAGTTGAAGGCCAGCACGGTGATCAGGATCGCCAGGCCGGGGTACACCGCGATGAACGGGTGCTCCAGCACGACCTCGTTCGCGTTCGAGAGCATGTTGCCCCAGGTGCTGACGGGCGGCTGGATACCGAAGCCCAGGAAGGACAGCGCGGCCTCGCCGAGAATCGCGCCGCCGACGGCCAGGGTGCCGTTCACGATGATCACCGCGACGACATTCGGCACGAGGTGACGGAACATGATGCGGGGGCTGTTCGCACCCAGGGCGCGGGCGGCGTCCACGTACTCCAGGTTCTTCAGTTTCAGGACCTCGCCGCGCACGAGGCGGGCGGTGCCCATCCAGCCGAAGAAGGTGAAGATCCCGACGATGATGAACACGCTGGAGTTCGGGTTTTCCCGCAGCGCGGCGATGGCCGGGACGTCACTCACGGCGAACAGGCCGCTGATGGTCAGCTGCAGGGGCAGTTCGGGGATGGACAGCATGACCTCGATGAAGCGGCTGATGGCGGTGTCCACCCAGCGGCCCAGGAAGCCCGCCAGGAGGCCCATCAGGGTACCGAGGGCGACGCTGAACAGCGCGACGGTGAAGCCCACGATCAGGCTGACGCGGCTGCCGTAGATGATGCGGGACAGCAGGTCGCGGCCCAGGCTGTCCTGACCGATGACGTGCTGCGCGCTGGGCGGCGCGTAGATCCCCGCGAGGTCCTGCTCGTTCGGGTCGTAGGGGGCGATCAGCGGCGCGAAGATCGCGATCAGGATCAGCGCGGCGATCACCACGAGGCTGATCATGGCGGCCTTGTGCTTGCGCAGGCGCCGCAGGGCGATCTGCATGGTGGAGCGGCTCTTGGCCGGGGCGGCAGTGGCAGGCAGGGTGGTCATCAGGAGTACCGGATCCGGGGGTCAATGACGGCGTAGGCGAGGTCGGTCAGCAGCTGGAACACGACGGTCAGGATGGCCAGCATCATCAGGCACACCATGACCACGTTGAAGTCCTTGCTGACCAGCGCGTCCAGGATGGCCTTGCCCATGCCGGGCCAGGAGAACACCGTCTCGGTGATGACGGCACCCCCGAACAGGCCGGGGATGCTCAGGCCCAGCAGGGTCACGATGGGCGTCACGGCGTTGCGCAGCGCGTGCTTGTACAGCACCCGCCGGTCGGCGAGCCCCTTGGCGCGCGCGGTGCGCACGTAGTCCTGCGTGAGGGTCTCGAGCATGTTGGCGCGCATGAAGCGCAGCGTCACGGCGATCTCGCGCAGCATCAGGATCATCAGGGGGAGCAGCAGGTACTTCAGTTTGTCGGCGAACACCGCCCACCATCCGGCTTCCGGCGGGACGTCGCCGCCCAGTCCGCCGGGCGGCAGCGACAGCGCTCCACCGGTGATCTGCGGGAGGTAGATGGCGAAGAAGTACAGGGCCAGGGCGCCCACCCAGAACACCGGGCGCTGACGGCCAGGAACGCGAAGAACGTCAGGATGTAATCCAGCGGCGAGTACTGTCGCACCGCGCTGAAGATGCCCAGCGGCACGGCGATCAGCGTGCTGATGATCAGCGCCGGGACGGTCAGCAGCAGCGTGTTGGGCAGGCGGCTCTGGAACACGAAGTCCAGCGCGGGAATCCCGAAGTCCTGCGAGTACCCGAAGTTCCCGGTGACGGCCTGCTTCAGCCAGAAGAAGTACCGCGTGAACCACGGCTGGTCCAGACCGTACGCGGCTTTCAGGCGGGCGATGTCATCGGGCGTGATGTTGCTGTTCCCGAACACCAGCTGGTCGACCGGGTCGCCGGGTTGCAGGGCGGTCAGTGCGAAGATCAACAGGCTGATCACCAGCAGCAGCGGGATCATCTGGATGACGCGGCGTAATGCGTAGGTTCCCATGTTCGAACTCCTGAAACAGGGGGCAGGGGGAAGGCGGCGCCGAGGCCGTCCCTCCCCCTGCCCCGCGGCGCGCCCCACTGCAGGCGGCGCGCGGTGAGGCGGTTACTTCTGCTTGTACTCCTCGACGGCGCCCTTGCTGGCCCAGCCGATGTTCGCGGCGTTCCAGCTGGGGTACTGCGTGATGGCGCTGAAGGTGTAGTTCACGAGGCCGGGGACCTTGGTGTACACGTTCACGCGGAAGTACAGGGGCAGGGCGGGCACCTCGGCGTTCCAGATGGCCTGCATGCGGTCGAACAGCTTGATGCGGTCGGCCTGGTTGAACTCGACCTTCGCCTGCTCGTACAGCTTGTCGTACTCGGCGTTCTTCCAGCCGGGGTTGTTCTGGCCGGAGTAGCCGTTGGCGGCAGTGGGGATACCGTCGCTCTTCCAGAGATTGCCTTCCTCGAACACGGGGTTGTTCGACCAGGCGTACATCGCCATGTCCCACTTGCCGCTCTCGCCCTTGCTCAGGAAGTCCGGCCCGAAGATGACGCTGGCGGGGTAGTTCTGGATGTTCACCTGCACGCCCACGGCCTTCCACTGCGCCTGCAGGATCTGCTGGACGCGTTCGCGGGTGCTGTTCCCGGAGGTCGTGGAGAAGTTCAGGCTGAGTTTCTTCCCGGCCTTCTGCAGGATGCCGTCACTGCCGGGCGTCCAGCCGAGCGCCGCGAACAGCTGCTTGGCGCGGGCGACGTTCAGGTTGTAGTCGTTGACGTCTTTCTTGTACAGCTTGCTGACCGGGCCGATCCAGCTGTTGGACACGGCCTGCTTACCCTGGAACAGCGCCTTGGTCAGCGCGTCACGGTCGATGGCGTACAGCAGGGCCTGACGCATGCGCGGGTCATCCAGGTCGAGGTCCTTGGCGCGCTGGCCGCGGGCGTTGATGTCGATGTGCTCCCAGACGGCGCCGGGCACGAAGTACGTCTTGTACTTGCTGCGCTCGTTGCGGGACAGGTCCACGCCCTGGTCGAAGGTGAGGCCCACGGCACTCACGGCGTCCAGCTGCCCGGACAGGATGTTCACCTTCAGGGTGTTCGTGTTCGGGATGAAGCGGTACGTGACGGTCTGTACGTAGTTCTCGGGGTTCTTGGGCTGGTTCCAGTACACCGGGTTGCGGGTCATGGTCAGGCTGTTGCCGGTGCGCCACGCGGTGGGTTTGAACGGCCCGGCCACGACCTTGGGCAGGTTGCGGGCGGTCGTGAAGGACGCGATGAACTTCTTCCACTCCTCGTTGATGACCTTGGCGTCCTTCTCGTTCTTCGTCTTGGCGTCGAAGGCGTTCCAGGCGGCACTCATGACGTGGCTGGGGGCCATGCCGGGGCTGACCTGATCCGCGAACAGGTAGGGCGGCTCGAAGGTGATCGTGAAGGTGTCGGCGTCGTTCACGGTGATCTTCGCGCGGTCCCAGGGGTCACGGTCGGGCACGGGCACGCGGTCGTCGTTTTCCAGCTTCAGCCAGAACTGGAAGTCGGCGACCTTGATGGGCGTCCCGTCGCTCCATTTGGCGTCCTTGCGGATGGTGTACGTGACGCTGTTGCGGATCACGTCGCCCTTGCTGTCCTTCACGACCTTGTAGTCGCCGTTGCCCAGGGTGGGAACGCGGGTGGCGATGTCGGCCTTGGTCTCGCCGTTGTCGTCCTGGTAGGTCAGGCCCGCACCCATGTAGCCGTTGATCTCGCTGGTGATGGCGAGGTTGTTGGTGCTCCAGGGATCGTAGATGTTCGGCGGTTCCTGCGAGGTACCGACGACGAGGCTGTTGTTGGCGGGACCGGCCATGGCCGCGCCGAGCAGGAAAGCAGTGAGGGCAAGGGTCTTCTTCATGGAGCCTCCGTATGACTGACTGGGCAGATCCTGCAGCCCAAACTTTTGGTGATGCAGGCAGTATACGGGTCAGGTGAAGCCCGTCAAGGCTTGAATTCATCCGGCTGTCACACGCGATGGGGGATTGACACGAAAAAAAACCGGCCACCCGCAGGGATGACCGGTCCAGATTCAGAGGCTGAATTCAGTGGCTGCCGCAGCCGCCGGAGCCCTCGCCGTCGGGCGACTGGGCGCCGTCCGTGCGGAAGGAGGACCCACAGCCGCACGCGGACGTGGCATTGGGGTTATGGACGGTGAATCCACCGCCCATCATGTTCTCGACGAAGTCCACCTCGCTGCCGCGCAGCAGGGGCAGGCTCATGCGGTCGACCAGCAGCTTCACGCCGCGGTCCATGACGATCAGGTCGCCTTCGAGTTCGCGGTCGTCGATGGCCATGCCGTACTGGTAGCCGCTGCAGCCGCCGCTCTTGATGAACACGCGCACGCCGGCGTTCTCCTTGCCGCTGTTGGCGAGGATGCCCAGGGCTTTCTGCGCGCCGAATTCGCTGATGGTGATGTCACGGGCGGGCACGCCGCCGCTGGTTTCGGGGGTGGTGGTCGCGGTCATGCGTGAAGCGTACTACCATTCGGGAAAGAAAAAGGTGCCTGGAAAGCAAAGTGTCCAGCCGGGCCAGCCGGGCACACGCAGGGCCTGGGCTTACATTCCTTGAGCGCACCAGTGTTAAGATGGTCGGCATGACGAACCCCTACGCCGAGTGGTTCGAGCAGCTCCGCAGCGAGTACGGGGAGCAGCTCCGCGCCATGCCGCTGCCCGACGGGCTGCCCGAGCACCTGCGCAACCTCATCGATCAGCACGACGAGGACGCCATCCAGTTCATGATCAAACTCGCGTGGCAGTTCGGCGCGCAGGTCGGCTACGCCGCAGGCAGCCGCCAGGGCGACACGCCGGCCGCGAACATCCCCAGCACGCCCCGCGTTCAGGCCTGAACCCAGACCCGCCCGCATCGCCGCCTCCATCCCGGGGGCGGCGTTCACTCTGGTGACTAGTCCTGCCATCAGTGCAGCTCCGAGCGGGGGGCGCTCCAGCAGCCGACCTGCGGGTCCGGGTCAGGCAGCGCCCCACGGGCGATCAGTTCCTCCAGGACCACGCGGGCCAGGGTAGCCAGCACCTCCGGACTGGCGTCGGCGGGCACCTGACCGTCCAGGTTGAGGTCGCGGGCCACCTGCGCCAGATTCCGGGCCAGTGCATCCATGACGCCCAGTGAAGCACACGCTGGGCACAAAGAAAAACCCCGGCGCGGTGGCCGGGGCTTCAGGAGGTTCGGGTTCAGTCGTCCGCGTGGCTGTGCGCCAGGGCGTCGCGTTCGTCGGCCTCGCGCAGCGCGCGGATCATGCGCACGATGCCCAGCGTGGCGGCGTAGCAGACGGCAGGCACGCCGATGGTCAGGATCCACAGGATGGTGTTGGCGTTCGCGCTGGTCAGCAGGCCACCCTGGATCAGTTCGATCTTGTACCCGGCGACCGACAGCACGATCATCATCGCCAGGAACGCCACGCCTGCCGCCAGCCGCACCGGGTGGTTGGTGGGGTTCTCGGCGTAGTACATGTTGTCCTTGCTGCGGTCCAGCATGGGCACGGCGAACATGGCACCGACGATGATGCCGGGGAAGAGCATGGCGCCCACGAACTCGGCGCTGATCACGCCGCCCAGCACTTCCAGTTCGAAGCCGGGGATGATCGCCAGGGCACCGAAGACCCACAGAAGGTACCAGTCGGGCTTGATGCCGCTGATCGGATCAGGGCTGGGCGGACCGTAGTACTCGACCGGGTGGACCGGGATGAACGCGCTGAACAGCACGACCAGACCGGTGAACAGCAGGGCCAGCAGCAGCATGATGGGGGTCTGCTGGGTCATGAGCGGCACGCCCACGATCTTCTTGTACGCCAGTCGCTTGGCGTACTGGGGCTGGGTGTGCTTCTGCTTGATCATGATCAGCATGTGCGCGCCGGTCAGGGCCAGCAGGATGCCGGGCAGCAGCATGATGTGGTAGCCGTAGATACGCGGGATGATGCCGTCTCCGGGGAAGCGGCCCGCGAAGGCGGCCTGCGCCAGCCAGTCGCCCACCCAGGGGACCGACTTGGTGATGGCGTAGATCACGCTGACGGTGTTGTACGCGTAGTTGTCGTACGGGAGGATGTAGCCGGTCACGGCGGTCAGCGAGGCGAAGATCAGCAGCAGCATGCCGATCCACCAGTTGATCTCGCGCGGCTTCTTGAATGCACCCGTGAAGTAGATGCGCATCATGTGAATCACGGCGGCCGCGACCATGATGTTCGCCATCCAGTGGTGGATACGGCGCAGCATGTCCCCGAAGGGCATGGCGTTGATCTTCAGCGCCGAGTGGTACGCGGCAGGCACCAGGTTGGGGTCCGCCTTCGTGCCGGGGTCGAAGGAGTTCACGACCAGCGAGTTGCTGGGTTCGTAGGCCAGGGCCAGCAGGATCCCGGTGATGATCAGCACGATCAGGCTGAACAGCGTGATCTCACCCAGGAAGAAGGAGTGATGCACCGGGAAGGCCTTGCGCAGGAACTTGTCGTTCAGGCGCGAGAGGTGCAGACGGTCATCCAGCCACTGGTTCATCCGATGATCTCCTTGACCTGCTCCAGATAGGTTTCCCAGTCAGCCTCGTTCAGGAAGCCGTAGGGCGCCGTCACGAACGTTTCGGTCACCACCAGCTGGTCGTTTTCCAGCTTGATGGGCAGCTGCGGCATGGAACGCGGGGGCGGACCGCCGATGACCTTGCAGCCCTGCAGCAGGTCGTACTGACCGGAATGGCAGGGGCAGAACAGTTTGGTGGAGTCGTTGGGGTCGTTCGGCACAGCACAACCGGCGTGGGTGCACTTGTTCGAGTACGCCACGACCCCGTCGGCGGTGATGCCGTTCAGTTCCAGAACGACGTGCGCGTGGCCGCCCTCCTCGGGAACCTTGTAACGGTCCCGTTCAAAGCGGTAGACAGCCAGCTGGTTGTTCGGCTCACCCTTGCGGATGACGGGGTTGCCTTCCTTGTCCTTGCCCATCGGCCAGGCGGAGACGCCCTTCTCGCTGAGTTCCGACACGCGGATCGGCTGGCCTTCCTTGTCAGCGGCGGCGTGCACGAGGATGTCGCCCTTGATGGGCGGGGCCTTCTCGGGGGTCAGGCGGAACGCGGGCTTGGCGCTGCCCAGCGCACTCACGAGGCTCAGCACGCCGACGCCCGCGCCGGTGCCCATGGCCACGTTGATGAACTTGCGGCGCGTGATTTCAGGGTCTTGCTTCTTGTAACGGGTCATTTCTATCTCTCCTGATTACCAGGGGAACTCGCCGCTGGCGTCCTCGACGAGCACCTCGCCGTCCATGAAGTACTTCTTGTACAGCGCGATGCTGGCGGCCAGCATCAGCAGGATCATCGCGGCGTAGAAGCCCTCGGCAGTGACATTGGGCGCAACCGGCTCTGCCGCCGCCCAGCCCGCGAAGTCCGTAACCATCTGCCGGACGAACAGCACGCCGAACATCACGGTCAGGCCCAGGCTCGTGATGATCCCCAGGGTCGCCAGTGGCGTCGAACGCACCTTGTGAATGCCGGGGTGCAGTTCCAGACCTTCAGCCCACACGCTGTACAGACCGATCAGACCGTAGGTGAGCAGCACCATCACGAAGGTCGCCAGGAAGATCTCCGGCAGCTTGATGTGATCCGGCACGAAGCGGCTGCGGTTCTTCAGGACCGCCGGGTCGATCTTCGTCTGTCCCTCGGCCACGGTGGCAGGGGTCAGGGGTTCCTCGAGCTTGTTGCCCCACGAGTTCAGGACGTAGTTCGCCACGGCGTACACTTCCGTCTCGGACAGCTGGGACTGCGCGGGCATGCTGCCCTTGCCCTTCGTGATGATCGTGTGGACGTACACGGGGTCCTTGACGATCTTGGCGTTGTTCGCCAGAGCCGGGCCTACTCCGCCCTGCCCCTCGGCACCGTGACAGCCGGCGCAGCCCTGATAGACCGTCTTGCCGACCGTCGGCCATTCCTTGTTGATGGTCGCCACGACCGCCGGGTCCACCACCACAGGTTCCGGTGCCGTTTCCTTGTTGAACAGGAACAGCAGGATGATCCACATGATGGCCGCGCATACGATCGCGACCCAGGGCATGACAGCGTCGTTTCTTTCCACTTTCCCTCTCCCTAAGCGTGAAGTGGCCAGTCATTTCCCGCCGGCTCGCGGATGGAAACCCTGCTCTCAGGTGGCCTAATACGGGTCAGCATACCACGCGCCGAACATGCGCCCAGCCGCGCTTCTCAGGCTGCCCGCCAGACTTCGGCACCCTTTATTCTTCTCCTTACCGAGCGGTTAAATGTCCCCCACCGCTCACCGGAACCTCACCCAGCGCGGCCAGCAGCGACCACAGCGCCCCGGCCAGCGCCGACACGTCCCGGTTCTCCGGATGCTCACGCGGGTCCGCACCCCCCTCCGACAGCAGCGCCACCAGCAGCGGGCGGGGCGTGAACAGCACCCCGACGTCATGGTGCACGCCCAGCAACTCGCCGCTCTTGGTGCCGCTGCGGTACAGCCGCTCACCGTCCGGACCGCAGGGCACGTGCCGGGCGATCAGGTCGCGGTACTGCTGCCGCCCCAGGATGTCCAGCGCCAGCGCCGTGTGCGCCCCGTCCAGCACCTCCCCCGCGACCAGGGCGCGCAGCAGGGCCGTCTGATCGCGCGCGGTCGTCGCGTTGCGCTCGCCGCGCCGCTGCGCCTCGTTGCGCTGCTCGGGCGGCAGTTGCAGCTTCCCGACCAGTCGCGTCCCGGTCAGGCCCTGCGCCGCCAGCCACGCGTTCAGGGCCTCCACACCCAGCCGCCCGATCACGAGGTTCGTCGCCGTGTTGTCACTCACGACGATCATCAGGGTCAGCACGTCCCGCCACGTCAGGGCCAGTCCGCCGTCCAGGTCATGCAGGACGCCCGCGCCCGGCACGCGATCCCCAGGCTGCATGGTCACGCGCCCCGACAGGTCCAGCCGACCCGCCTGCGCCTCCTGTAGGGCGAGCACCAGCAGCGGCACCTTGATGGTGCTCGCCGCCGGGAACACCCGATCCGCGTTCCAGGCGACCAACTCGGTGCCCGTCAGGTCCGTGACCCGCAGGCCCACCACCCCAGGAAATCCGGCGGCAGTCAGCTGCGCCTGGAAAGCGGCCAGCCTCTCCCCTCCCCCACCGGTCACTCCGGCAGGTCCAGCCCGGCCAGCGCCGCGAACGGATGCGCGGTCCCCACCGGACGCAACGTGCAGAAAGGCGGACCACCGTCCGGTTCCACGCGGTGCTCGCAGGTCGGGCACTCCGGGAATGCCTGCTCGGTGTACGCCAGGTCCGCCTCGGCACTCGGGAGGCTCCACTCACGGCCGCACCCGGCACGGAACGTCACGGGCTTTACGGGTGCGCCCGGCCCCACCCGGCGGTTCTTACTCAAGGTTCGCGATGCCCTCGCGGATCGCGTACAGCGCCGCCTGCGTGCGGTTGTTCAGCTGCAGCTTCGTGAAGATCTCCGACAGGCGGTTGCGCACGGTCTTCTCGCTGATGTCCAGCCGCAGCGCGATGTCCTGATTCGAGAACCCCTGCGCGAGCAGCTTCAGGATCATGGTTTCGCGCTCGTTCAGGTCCGCGTGCTTCTCGCTGGGCAGCTCCTCGCGCTTGTCCCGGAAGTCGTCCAGCACGTTCTGCGCCATCTCCGGGTCCAGCAGCGCCTCACCGGCCGCCACGCGGCGGATCACGTCCAGCAGCGTCGCCGCGTCCGCGTCCTTCAGGACGTACCCGCGCGCCCCGGCCTTCACCGCCTCGAACACGTAGCGGTCCTGACGGTACATCGTGATCATGATCACGCGGGCATTCGGATCGATCTCCAGGATGCTCTGCGTGGCCTTCACACCGTCCAGGTCCGGCATCTGGATATCCATCAGGATCACGTCCGGGTGCGTGTCCGCGGCGTACCGGATCGCCTCGCGGCCATTGGCGGCCTCGCCGATCACGCGCATTCCCTCGGACTCCAGCAGGCTGCGCAGCCCCTGACGGAACAGCGCGTGGTCATCGACGAGCAAGACGCGGATCATGCCCCCAGTCTAGGCCAGTCGCCCCGTCCACACCGGGAGGAAAGCCCCAGACCGCCACGCCGCATGAGATCTGTCAGGTTCGCCCTGTACACTGCGAGACGTGATCACCTGGTTCGATGCGCTGCTCGTGACCCTCTGGGCCGCCGTGACCGCACTCGGCGCCCGGCGCGGCCTGGGCGGACTCGCGTGGGGCCTCGGCGGCGTCGCCGCCTGCTTCCTCGCGAACTCACTGAGCGGCAACGCCCTCATCGCCCTGATCCTCGGCGCGCTGATCGCCATGGGCGTCGGCACCGCCATCACCCGCCGCATCCAGAACCCCCTCGACCAGCCCTGGCACCTCGGCGCGGGCGCCGCCGGGGGCTTCGCACTGGGCGGCGTGCTGATCGCCACCCTCGCCCTGAACTTCCCGCTGGACGTGCAGGTCGACGCGCGCGGCGCACGCGGCGTGTACCCCTCGGTCAGCCTGCCCCCCGCGCTGTACACCGCCGTGCGCGGCAGCGCCCTCCAGAACGGCCTGCGCGGCGTATGGTCCGGCAACACCGCCCTGAAAACCCTGCTGATCCCCGACCAGGCCCGCCGCTGAACACCCACACACACGAACCCCCCGAGGCCCCCGACGCAGACGAACCGCGCCGGGGGCCTCCTCAACACTGACGGGATCACAGCGGTGTTCAGGCCCACCCCAGGAGCAGCGGCACGCCCTTCACCTCCACCGCCAACCGCAATCGTTCTCGGGTACTCGCTCCGCTCGATTGATACGGGATGAAATTGACTTGCTTGCACCGTGATCGCGTTCCGTTGTCCCCTCTCCCCCTGTGGGACTCGGAGAGCTGCGCAGCAGAGAGGGAAGGACTCGCAGAGCGGCGCAGCTGAGGAGCGAAGCGACGGAAGGGTGAGGGGGCCACCGGGCGACTCCGAATGATCTGGAATCACTTGAATCCCGTATCAGAGGCATCGAGGCAGACCCTCACTCCCTCTGATTTCTGCGGTCACTCCACCTGCACAGACGGCGTTTCCGCGTGTGGGGCGTCCGCCCGCTGGCTGAGCACCGTCGCCACGACCACCAGCGCCCCGCCCAGCGCGCCGCGCAGGCCCACCTGCTCGCCGATCAGGACGAAACTGAACGCGGTGGCCGTCACGGGTTCCAGCGCGTAGATCAGGCTGGCCTCGGCGGCGCTCACGCTGCGCTGCCCGATCGTCTGCAGCAGGGTGGTCAGGGCCGTGGCGGCCACCCCGAGGTACAGCAGCGGTCCCCACGCGGCCGCCGGAGGCAGCGACGGGACGCCCGCGAGCAGCATCCACACGAGTGCCAGTCCCGTCACGCTGAGGACCTGCGCGACCGTGAACGGCAGCGCCGCGTGCCGGTCCGCCATGCGTTCCAGGGTCACGATGAAGCCCGCGTACGTCACCGCGCACGCCAGCGCCCACACGTCCCCGACGACCAGCGCCCCGCCCTCCCAGGACAGCAGGGCCAGGCCCGCCACGGCCAGCGGCAGCGCCCCCCACAGCGTGGGCGGCATGCGCCGCCGCTGCGCGAAGACCAGCCACAGCGGCACCAGCACGACACTCAGGGCCGTGAAGAACGCCGCGCGGTTCGCGCTCGTGGACTGCAGCGCGATCGTCTGCGTGCCGTACCCGGCGATCAGCCACGCGCCCAGCACCAGCCCGTCCCGCCACAGGCTGCGGCTCCGCCAGCCGTCCGGGGTGCGGGGGGCGCGGCCCGCGTTGCGGCGCGTCCAGGCGATCAGCGGCAGCAGGGCCACAGAGGCGATCAGGAACCGCCAGAAGATCAGGTCCGCCGCCGGGAGCAGCTGCCCCAGCGTCTTGACCACCGCGAAGGTGCTGCCCCACAGGCAGGTCACCACGATCAACAGGAGGGCGCCACGCGCACGGGCCGACATGACGGGGATTCTATGCGGCAGCTCCTGCCCCCCGGTGTGGACTGTCCAGCAGGCGCGGCCCACCCCGGTACAGGGTGGGCCGCGCGTTCAGGCGGGTGAGATCAGCGGATGGCGGTGCGGAAGCACACGCTGCCCTGTTCCCCCACGGCCAGGGCCCCCAGGTTCACGGTCATCGTGCCCCGCCCGAACGACCCGCCGGTGCTGCTCAGCGCGCCCGCGTCACCGTCCGCCCCGCTCGTCAGGTACGAGGTGGTCGGGCTCGCGGTGCTGCGCGTGAGCTTCACGCCGAAGCCGGTCGCCGCGCTCGCTTCCTCAGCGTCGTACCCGCCCGCCTGGGCGTTCGTGTTGCCCGGCACGTGGTCGGTCACCACGAAGTTCGGCAGGGCCGCCCCACCGAAGTTCTCGAAGGCGATGCAGTACTCCAGCACCTCGCCGGGCAGACCGCCGCCGGACGTGCCGAAGGTGGTGTTCTGCGTGACGTTCCGCACGGACTTCGTGAGTTTCGCGCCGACCATCTGCGTGACGGCCGTGGCCGCGTTGTTGGCTCCGTTCGTCTCGGTGGTGGTGGTGCTGACGGACGCGGTGTTCGTCAGGGTCCGCGTGGCGGGCGTGCTCAGCAGCGTCACCTCGTCCGGGGCCGTCACGACCACCGTGATCGCCTGTTGCGCCCCGGCGGGCAGGGTGCCCAGCGTCCAGGTGAGGGTCGACCCGCTGACCGCCCCTGCCGGGGTGCTGCTCACGTACGTGACGCCCGTCGGCAGGGTGTCCGTGACACTCACCCCGTCCGCCGCGTTCGGCCCGGCGTTCGTGACGGTCAGGGTGTAGGTGATCGTGTCGCCGGGCTGCGCGAAGCCCGCGGCGGTCTTCGTGATGCTCACGTCCGCCGTCGCCGTCCCGATGTTGATCGGCACGGTCGCCGTGTCGCACGCGGTGGGGGTGGTCACCGAGCAGATCTGGTACGTCACGGTGTACGACCCGCTGCCCGTACCGGGCGGGACGTTCAGCTGTCCACCGTTCACGCTGAGGCCCGTCAGGCCACCCTTGTCCACGATGCTGACGGTCACGTTGGCGGTCGTGGCAGCTGCCGCACCGAGCGTGTCGTTGCCCAGCACCGTCACGGTCCCACCCGCCCCGAACGCCAGGTTCACGGCGGCGTCGTCCACCGCGTCCACGATCAGCGTCGTCACCGTCCCGCTCGTGTTGTTCCCCGTCACGCCGTCCGTCACCCCGCCCGGCACCACCACGCTCGCCGTATTGCTCAGCGTCCCACTCGTGGGCGCCGTGCCCGTCAGGGTGTACGTCAGGAAGTTGCCGTCCGGGGTGGCGTTCGTCGGTGCCGTGTCCACGCTGAGTGTCCCGCTCGTGATCGTCACGCTGCTCGCCGTGAAGCTCTGCGTGCCGCACGTGGCGGTCCCCGTCGCCGCGCAACTGATCCCCGTCACGGTGAAGCCCGCCGGAATGCTGTCCGTGACGCTCACGCCACTGACACTGCTCGGCCCGTTGTTCCACACGCGCAGGGTGTACGTGACCACCCCGCCGCTGCCGACGGCAGCGGCGCCCGACTTGTCGATGGCGAGGTCCGAGACCGGCGCGATGGTGTCCGTGTCGGTCTCGCTGTTGTTGGCGGGGGTGGGGTCGGTGGTGCCACCGGGCGCGGCGACCGTGGCGGTGTTGCTGACCGACCCGCTGGTAGCGGTGACGGTGGCCGTCACGCGGATCTCGTAGAACTGACCGCTGGCGAGGGCAGGAAGGGCGTACCCGGCCTGGAGCTGGACGATGGTGGGTGCGGCAGCGCACTGGCCGGGCGTGCCGGAGCAGGCCACTGAGGTGACGGTCAGACCCGCGACAGCCGGGTCGGAGAGGGTGGCACCCGTGACGCTGCTGGGACCGTTGTTGGTGACCCGGATGGTGTAGATGGTGCTGGTCAGCGGGGTGAGGCCACTCACCCCGTTCGTCTTCGTGACGCTCAGGTCCGCGACGGGCGTGACGGTGTCGGTGTCGGTGGCGCTGTTGTTCGTGGTGCTGGGTTCGATGGTCGTGGACGGCACGGCGACGGTCACCGTGTTGCTCACGCTGCCGCTCGTGGCGGTGACGTTCGCGGTCACGCTGAACGTCAGGGTGGCGCCGCTGGGAATCTTGCCCAGCGCCAGTCCGCTTTCCAGGCCGGACACGGTGGGTGACGTGGGGCAGACGGCGCCGCCCGTCGCGCCGGTGCAGGTCACGCCGGTCTTCGTCAGGCCGGTCACGACCGGGTCGGTCAGGGTGGCGGTGGTGGAGTTCGGCCCGGCGTTGCTGACCGTGATGGTGTACGTGGTGGTTCCGGCGGCGTTCACGCTGGTCACGCCGTCGGTCTTCGTGACGCTCAGGTCCGCGGTGCGCGGCGCCGTCTGATCAGAGCAGTTGATCAGCGTGAACGAGGACGAGTTGCTGGTCTTCAGGTCGAACGTCACGCCGCGCGTGGCGCTGGAGGTGGCACCCTGCACCCCGGCGCGCAGGGTGAAGGTATTGACGTCCAGGTACACGCCACCTGCCGCGTTGCGCGGGTCGTTCACGGTGTCGTTGTACCCGACGTACGTGGCACTCTGCGCGGCGAGCAGGCCGGTCAGGGTCAGGCGGGTCGGGGAGTTCAGGAACACAGAGTTCGCCCCGGTGAACTGCGCGTAATCCGACAGGGGGTTGCCCACCCCGACGCCGTCGATGTCGAAGGAGTACGCGACCACGTCGATCGGCGTGATGGGCGTGCTCGTCCCGGCCTGCACCAGGTCCACCTTGTAGTCCACGAACGCGCTGGAGGACGTGGTCAGCAGGGCGCTCAGGCCACCCTGGAGCAGCGTGGCGCTGGTCGCGGACAGGTTCGTGACCGTGACCAGCGCGTCGACGCCGGTCGCGACGTTCGAGAAGCGGTACACCGCGCCCTGCGTGTTCGCCGTGCCGCTGACCAGCGTGCCCGCCCCGCTGAAGTTCAGGGACGTGGGGCTGGCGCTGCTCAGCACCGAGCAGTTCTGCGTGCCGGTCGCGGTGGCCGTGATGCTGGTGGGGTCGGTGGCGGTGTTGTTCGCGGTGTTCGTCTCGCCGCCGCCGCTGACGCTGGCGCTGTTGGTCACGCTGGCGGGCGCGTTGGTGTCCACGTCCACGACCAGGGTGATGGGCGGGTAGCTGGCGCCGGGAGCCAGACTGTCACTGCGGGTGCAGGTCAGGGTGCCCAGCGTGCAGGTCCAGCCGGTCCCGCTGATCCGGTATGCCTTCAGGCCGGTGGGGAGCGTGTCGGTGACCGTCACGGTGCCGGTGGTGGCGGCGGCGCCGCTGTTCGTGACCGTCAGGGTGTAGGTGCGGTTCAGGTCCGCCTGCGTCCAGGTGCCGGTGTGCGTCTTGGTGATGGTCAGGTCCGGGACACTGACGGTGGTCGTGGTGGCCTGATTCCCCGCTGCGACGGTATCGCCGTCGGTGAGGATCGGGCCGGGGCCGTCCACGTACGTGATGGTGGCCTGGTTGCTCACCTGTGAGACGCTGCCCCCGATGATCACGCGGAACTTGATGGTGGCTTCCCGGTCGGTGGTGACGGAGGCAGTGGTGTCGGCGCGGAGGTTCCCGGCCACTTCGCCGGGACTCTGGATCAGGGCGCCGCCGCTAACGGCGTACGGCATGACGCCACTGACGTCCGCCACGGCCGTGCCGTTCAGGGTGGTGCTGCCAGCCACGTAGGTGGTGCCTGCGGGGATGCTGTCGCTGAAGGTGGTGCCGGGCGCGACAATGCTGCCACCGTTGCGGACGATGATGGTGTATTCCAGCGTGTCGCCGGTCTGGGCGCCGCCGCCGGTGTTGCCGCTGGCTTTCGTGACGACGCTGGCCGTCTTGGTAGCGGTAACGGCAGGTTCCAGGGTCGGGTACGAGCAACTGGTCAGGTCGCTGTTCCCGCGCGCGGCATTCGCAGCGGCGGCCTGCGTGACCGTCAGGTCCGCAAAGTTGACTTGAATGATGCGCCCACCCACGGAACTGCCGTAAATGTTGTTCCCGATGGCCGCAAATCCCCCGTACGTATCGGTCCCGATGTCAGGATCGTTCAGACGCCCCAGGAACGTCACCGTGCCGTCGGGGCGGATCTTGAAGGTGTCCAGGAAAGACCCGGCACTTCCGTTGTTGACACTCAGGTACAGGTTGCCGCCCGAACCAGCGAAGAAGTCACCACTGCCGACGATGGTAGGAGTCGGGGTCAGGCCGGACGCGTCCGTGTAGGTCAGGGTGGTGGGGCCCGTGATGGTGTAGGGCGCAGAGGTCTGGAAGCTCCACAATTTCGCGCCAGTGCTGAAGTAACCAACATTCGTGCTGGTCACGGCCAGACGCACCACACGCTCTGCGACGGGGTCATAACCGGTGACGGGCACACTGGCCACCCAGGTATTGGTCGTGACGTCGTAGACCTCCAGTGTGCCGACGTCAGTCACCACGAACAGCTTCGTGCCGTCACTGCCGACCCCGAGCGCCGCGTTGAGGTTCGTCGCCTTGGTCGGGACCGTGGTAATGGTGGTGCCCACCACGCCCGCCGGGGAGAGTGACGCGATGGTCTGGAAGCCGTTGGTGGCATCCCCCAGCAGCGCATAGAAGGTGTTGGTGCAGACCAGAGGCGGCGCCGTGACGCTCAGGCGGTAGTCCTCGACCTCACCGCTGTCCAGGCGTCCAGTGGGATTCTGCACGCCCGCAGTGTCATAGCTGGCGCGCAGCCGCACGTAGTTCTGCCCGGCACTCAAGCCACTCAGGCCCGACCAGTTCAGTGTGACGCTGGTCGCCCCGGCACTGAACGACGCGCAGGCCCGCTCTCCGGTATCGAAGATGCCGTTGCGGTTGTAATCCACCCATCCGCACACCTGACCAGCCTGACTGGCACCGCTGATCGGCACGGTCAGGCTGTAGGTGGAGGCGCTGGTCAGCAGGGACGGGAACGACGTGATGGCGTCCTCATCGGCGCCGTCACCGCTGGTGCCCGTGTTGTCAGTCCCAGCAGGAACCGCATTGGGACTGGGGGTGACGGCCGTGCCGCCGTTCAGGGTGCCCGTGTTGTCCACGTCGATGGTGCTGCCCAGTTTCAGGCCACCGACCACGTGGCTGGCAGCCGCCGTGGGATCGTAACTGGCGGGCGCGTCACCGAAGTCCTCGTCGACGCTGACGGCCATGTTAAAGGCATCTGCAGACGGCCCGCTGTCGACGGTGCTTCCGTTGGGTCCGGAATAGACCGCGTAAGGGTAGGGCGTGTTCGTCGAGGTATCTGCCACCACCTTTCTCGTGTCCAGGCGGACCTCGAACTGAAGCTGGGAAAAAGTCCCGTTGAACCTGAAGCTGCCACACCCTGCAGATGTGGTCCCAGCCGCAGGAGTGCACGTTCCCTGGATCACGTTGTACGTGTTGGTTGGCGTGCCAGTTGCAAGTAGTGCTCCGGACCCGAAGGACGTCACCCCGATGGATGGCGCGCCGGACAGCGTTGTGACAGACAGATTAGATGGTGTGCCGAGCGCACTGATTGAGACGCCACTTGTCAGCAGGCGTAAGCGAGAGGCCACTCCCCAGACGTCGTTGGTCCGTCGCGCGTTGCCCCCCATCCCAGTGATGTGCAGGACAGGGTTGGTCACAGGTCGGCTGAAGTTCACAGTCAGGAAGCCGCGAAGGCAACTGCCTGTGCTGCCTGCCGCACCCGTCGCGCCGTAACACGCCGGATCGTCTTTTTCACGTACGGTCTGCGTGTTGGCCCCGCTGGTCACGGTCTTCGTGGTGAAGCTGCCGTCCTGCTTGAGGGCGTTGGCGATGATGAACAGTCCCTCCACATTGGCGGGCGTGAAGTTCGGCGAGAAGCCCGTGAATCCAGTTCCTGCACGGGTCGACATTGGATCTTTCAGTGTCGTGCCACCCAGGGCGGCGTCACCCACGTAGACGGAGTTCTGGTTGTTGGTGGCATCACGACTGGCCGTGACTGTGGTGGTCAGTGCCGACCTGAATGTGGCGGACGCCGTGCCACCGACGTAGTTGGTGCTGTTCGTCTGATAGGTACCAATGGTCCCGCTCCAGGTGGTGGCGGTGCCGCTCATGTCGCCGACAATCTGGTACGCCCCGGCCAGTGTGGCCAGGGTCAGTCCAAGTGCGGTCAGGAACTTCAGGTGTGTCCAGCTGGGGGGTGAACTCATACGGGGCCTCGCTTTCGTGTGGTGTGGGTGCCTACGTGCAGGCTGGCGTGTGGGAACTTTCCTGAGCCTTACAGGTGCGCGGGGTGAAACGGTGTGAGGGCAGGTGAGCGGACGCTAAGGTTGCCGCTCCCTGCCCTGCTGGTGGGGGGTCCTTACTTGCCGAGGGTGTCGTCGAGGGTCAGGTCGAGGCGCAGGTAGGCGCCCTGGCGGGTGTAGGTGTTGCCGATGCCGGTGAAGCCCTGGGGGTTGTACCCGGCGGTGATCCAGGTGCCGGGCAGGGCGCGGACGCTGGCTTCGAGGCCGTAGCCGTACTGGGTGGTGCCGCTGCCGGGCTGGGTGAGGGCGCGGCCCCAGGCGCCGATGCCGATGCGGTCGGTGAGGTAGTAGGTGCCGCTCAGGCCGAGCTGGGCAGTGAAGCTGTCGGGGTCGTTCAGCAGGGTGCGGGTGTCGAGTCCGGCGCGCAGGGCCCAGGTGGGCTGGCGGTATTCGGCGGCGAAGTTGCTGCTGAGTTCGGGCTGGTTTCCGGCGAGGGTGCCGTTGACGTAGCGGGCGCTGCCCAGGGCGTTGAAGGTGCGGTTGCGGTACGCGAAGCCGATGGCGGCGCGCTGGCCGTTCTTTCCGGCGCCGAATTCAACGAGGCCGTCGGCGGTGAGGGTCAGGTGGTCGCTCAGGCTGCCGCTGACGCCGCCGCGCAGGACGACGCCGAAGCCCTTGTTGCTGTAGGTGAGGTCGGTGCCGGTGGTGGCGCTGAGGGTCTGGGTCTTGTAGTTCAGGTCGAGTCCGGCGCCGAGCTGGGGTTCGCGGGTGCTGATGGCGTAGGTGGCGCTGCCGCGTACGCCGGCGGTCAGCTGGTCGCTGAGGGCGACGGTGGTGGTGACGCCGAAGCGGGCGCGGTTGCCCTGGCCGCCTGCGGTGGGGAGGTCGTAGGCGACCTGGTAGTTGGTGCTGCCCAGGCGGCTGTCGAGGGTCAGGGTGGCGCGCTGGCCGGTCTTCCAGTTGATCTCGTCGGTGATGCCGAGGGTGATGGCGTCGGTGACGGCGTAGCGGGTGGTGACGGTGGTGATGGGGTCGAGGTTGCCTCCGGCGGTTCCGGCCAGCGGCTGGGTGTGGGTGATGTCCACGTCGACGGGGGAGCGGTGGTACCCGGCGCTGAGGACGGCGCCGACGCCGTACTGGTCGCCGTAGGCGTACTTGACGCCGGCGCCGACGCTGAAGGGCGCGAGGCGGTAGTCGGCACGGGCGGTGACGCTGCCCCCCTGTTTGTCTTTCGCGGCGGCGCCGAGGGTGTTGTGGTATTCGGCCTGGACGCTGCTGCTGAGGCTGGTGGTGTGCTGGGTGCTGACGCTGGCGTTGGCGTTCAGGCCGGGGGCGATCGGGGCGAGGCCCTGGTACTGGCCGTCCTGGTAGCGGATGCGCGCCTGAATGCTGCTGCGGCCCAGGGTGGTGCTGAGGTCGGCGCTGGCCTGGAAGCCGCCGGAGTACGCGAGCAGGCCGTCGGTGCGGGTGGTGCCGTTGTCGTAGGTGGCGCGGGCGCCGGCGGTGACGGTCCCGTCGAGGCTGATGACGGCGGCGCCGACCGTGGCCTGCGCGGCCTGGTACTTGATCTGGGCGCCGTAGGCGAGCTGGCGCTGGTCCAGGGGGTTGTTCAGGCGGTAGGTGGCCTGCACGCGGATGTCGTTCAGGCGGGCGTCGGTGTCGTCGAGGGCGCGGGCCAGGGTGACGATGCCGGTGCGGGTGTCGAGGATGTAGTCGACGTTGCGGGCCAGGGTCTGCTGGGCGAGGACCTTGCCGGTGCCCTGTTCCAGGGTCTGGACGACCAGGGTTTCGCTGCCCTCGGCGACGTTGCCGCGGGTCAGGCGCAGCAGGCGGGTGCCTTCGGGGGTCAGGGTGTCCTGGGCGCGGTCCTCGGGGACCAGGGCGACGAAGCCGCTGACCTGGGGGTTGCTCTTGCTGGTGACGGTCAGGGCGGTCAGCTGTTCGCCGACGGGCAGCACGTCGATGGGCAGGCTGCTGCGGCGGTACTCGGCGCGCAGGGTGGGGTGGTCGTAGCGGGCGGCGACGGGGTCGATGCCCTGCAGCGGGGTGCTCTGGACGCTGGCGTCCCCGAAGGCCGCGAAGCGCCTGAGGGTGTCCTGTTCGGTGGGCAGGCCGTCCTTGTCGGCGGCGACGTACAGTTTGCCGCCTGCCAGGGGGCCTTCGTAGCTGGCGCGGGCCTGCCAGGTCAGGTCGTCACTCAGGTTCAGGTTTCCGTCGAGGCCCAGGGTGGCGCTGATCAGGCCGACGCCGACGCGGCTGTCGTCGGGGGTGATGTCGAAGGTGCGGGTCAGGACGTCCTGGCCCTGCATGACCTTCAGTTTCAGGGTGGTGGGGGTGGACTGGGGTTGCAGGACGAGTTCGCCCTCGCCGCCCTCCAGGCGGATCTGGTAGCCGCTCTCGCCGGGGTTGGCGTCGGGGTTCAGGGGTTCCAGGGAGCTGCTCAGGGTGACGTTCGCCTGGCTGCTGGGGTTGCCGTTGGCGTCCAGGGTGCGGATCTTCAGGCGGATGGGCGTGGCGCCGTCGGCCTTGAGTGTCACGGGGGTGATCTCGGTGCGGGCGGTGGCGCCGACCAGTTGCACGGTGACGGTGTCGGCCCCGAGCTGCAGGGTGTTCAGGCCTGCCTTGAGGGGCACGCCGACGTAGGTGAGGCGGCGCACGCCGCGGGTGGGGTCGGTGGTGGTCTCGCCGATGCGGTCGTCGCTGATGACCTGGCCGTTGACGGTCAGGGGTTGCGCGGCGCCCTGCGGGACTTCCACGGTGATGTTGATGCGGTCGCGGATGCGGATCAGGCTGCCCTGCAGGGGGAACTTGATGGCGCCCGGGTTCTCGTTCAGGGTGTTCTGGACGCTGCCCAGGGGGCGGGCGGCGCGCAGGTCGCCCTCGTCCACGCGGCCCTGCAGGATCTCGCTGCGTTCGCCCTTGAAGCGGGCGAGCAGGGCGGGCGCGGGCAGTTCGCCCAGCGGGCCGGTGTGGCTCAGGTCGTAGGTGACGGCGCCGCGCAGGGCGCTGCCCGTGCGCTGGGCGGTGCCGGGCAGCGTCCAGTACAGGGTGCCGCTGGGGCCGCGCAGCGGGTCGGCGAGCGGCTGGCCGTTCATGCGGGCGCTGCCGGGCACGTACTGCGCGCCGGTGGGCACGGCGTGCGCGACGACCAGTTCGGTGGCCTGGGCGGGCGCGTCGAACGGCAGCGAGACGCTGCTGCTGCGCTGCGCCTGCGGGGCTGGTGCGGGTTCCGGGGCGGGGGTGGGCTGCGGGGTGGGGGCCGGTGCCTGAGCCTGGATCTGCGCGGAGGTCGTCTGGGTGGCGGCGCAGGTGTCGGTCCCGATGCGGGCGGTCAGGGTGTGCGTGCCGGGCTGCGTGACGCGGGCCGTGTGGGTCAGGGTGCGGGTCTCGCCTGGGGCGAGGACGCCGGTGAACTCGGTGCTGTCCAGCGCTTCGAGTCCGGCGGGCAGGTCGTCGCGCAGGCGGTAGGTGACGCGCTGGTCGCCGGTGTTGCGCAGCGTGAGGCCCAGGGTGATCTCGTCGCCGACGGTGGCCACGCCGGGGGCGCTGCGCTGGACTTGCAGGGCGGTGCTGTCGGCCAGCACGTTGACCTTCACCTGGCGTTCCAGACCCCAGGGGGCCAGGCGGGCGGTGATGGTCAGCGGGCCGGGCTGGGTGGGGGCAGCGGTGAAGCTCAGTTCGCCGGGGGTCGCGGCGTTCAGGGTGCCGGTCTTCTCCTGGGCGTCACCGAGGCCCGGCAGGTCCAGGCTGAGGGTCAGGGGCAGGTCGCCCTGGAATTCGGTGGCCGCGCGGGCGCGGAGGGTGACGGTGTCACCCACGCAGACGTCCAGCTTGTCGGTCTGCAGGTCGAGGTTCACGTCGGGGCGGATCTGCACGCGGGCGTCGCCCCGGCCGTCCTTGGGCACGGTGATCTCGCCGCTGACGCTGACCTGCGCGCCGGGGACGGGCGCGGCGGTCACCGGGTACGTCCCGGCGACGACGCGGCGCTCGAAGCTGCCATTGACTGTCACAGGGGTCTTACCCACGGTGACCTGCGCGGTGGTGGGGCGGGTCTCGCCGGGGAGGATCAGTTCGGCGGTGACGCCCAGCATGCCGGTCTGGTCGACGCGGGCGACCGTGATGGGCGCGGGGCTCCCGGCGCGGATCAGGCCGAAGCCGACGGTGTTGCTGAACTGGCGGGCGGTGGCCGGCTGGCGCAGTTCGACGGTGTAGGTTCCGGCCCGCTCTGGCAGGGGCAGGTCGGTGTAGGTCAGGTCGGCGCTGACCTGCAGGGGGTAGAGGTTGCCTTCGGTGTCGCGCAGGCGGGCCTGGAGTTCCTGGGGGCCGTCGCCGTCGTACATGCGCAGGACGTGGGTGCGGCCGTCGGTGGTGACGTTCACGGCCGGGACCCACTCGCGGGAGTGGACGTTGACGCTGATCTGGTCGGCGTTCACTTCGGCACTGACGCCCGCGAGGCGGATCGCGAAGGTGTTCTTGCCGTTGCCGCTGGTGGCGGCGCGGATGCGGTAGCGCCCGGCGGGAAGTTCCTGGTCGAGCAGGGTCTCCCAGTCGTGCTGGCCAGGGGTGAAGGTGCGGGTCAGCAGGGTGCTGCCGTCCTCGCGCAGCACGGTGAAGGTGGTGGTGACCTGGCTGCGGTTGGCGTCGTACTGCTCGTCCCCGTAGTAGGTGTCGGCGCGGTAGTCGCTCTGGTCCAGGCGCGGGCTGTACAGTTCCAGCCGTACGGGGCCGTCCAGCGGGACTTCCAGGGTCAGGTCCTGGTCACCAACGGTCCACATCAGGCGGTCGCCGACGGTGGTCAGGGGCAGGCTGGTGCTGATGTCCTGTGCGCTGGCCGAGACACTCACGGCCAGCAGGGCCGAGAGGGTCGAGGCGATGCGCTTGAAGTCCGGTTGCACGTTCAGTACCTCCAGCTCAGATCTGGATCGGTGGTGGCGGCCCGTGGCTCGCCCGTCCAGTCGAAGCGGTAGGTGAGATTCAGTTCACCTGCCTCAACGGTACCGTTGTGAATATTTCTGCCTTCTTTCAAAGTGGCGCCCGCTGGTAAGGGATCGGTCAGGTTCACCTCTTCCAGGCGGCGCGGGGTGATCAGGCGCAGCGTGACGACGTAGCCGCCGTCCACGGCGTACACGGTCTTCTCCAGGCGAACGTCGCCGACGGTCAGGGTGGTGCGGCGCAGCGCGTCGATCTGGCCGCCCAGCGGGGCCAGCGGGAAGTCCACGCTCGTCAGGCCGCGCACGAACACGGTGCGGGTGCCGCTCAGGCCGCCGTCCTGCGGGACGTGCAGCGGTGGGTAGGGGGTGGTGTTGGGGTCCAGGCGCAGGGCGTGGGTGCCGGTGGGCACGTTCGGGAAGGAGTAGCGGCCGCGCGCGTCGGTGAGGACCTCGCGGCCCCCGGCGAGCAGCACGCGGGCGCGTGGGACGGGCAGGTCGAGCAGCGGGTCGAACAGGCCGTTGCGGTTGCGGTCCACGAAGACCGTCCCGACGATGTCGGCCAGCGGGGAGAACTTCAGGGGGTTGAGTTTGGTGGTGGCGGTGGCGCGGTTGCTGGCGATCGCGCGGGCCACGCCCCCGGCGCCCTTGCCGCTGACGACCACGGTGTTCACCAGCTGCCCGACCGCTTCGGGGGTCACGCGGGTCTGGTAGGTGATGGTGATGCTCTGCCCGGCGGCGATGCGTCCGGCATTCCAGTTCAGGCTGCCGTTCTCGATCACCGGGTCGGCCAGGGGTTTGCCGCCCAGGGTGCTCGTGCCGGGAACGTACTCCAGGCCGCGGGCGGGCGTGTCGGTGATGAGGGCGTCGTCGATGTCGGTCGTCGCGGACTGGTTGGTGATCTTCAGGGTGTAGGTCAGTTTGTCGCCGTAGGTGGCCTCGGGGCGCTGACGGTCTTCTCGATGAGCAGTTTGGCGCTCCAGACGGGCGTCTGGACCTCGTTGCTGGGGAGCGGCTGGGTCAGTTCGGTACTGACGAGCCTGAAGATGTTCTTCAGGGCTTCGCCGTCCACGGCGCGGTCGCTGACGGTGGTGGTGATGGTCAGGGTGCGGGTCTCGCCGGGGGCGAGGGTGCCCAGGGTCCAGGTGGCGGTCTGGGCGCCGCTCACGCCGCTGAGGACACCGCCCTGGTCGACGGCGGTCGCGTCGAGGTGCGCGGGGATGGGGTCGGTGACGACCACGTTCGTCAGGGGCAGCGTGTACGGGTTGCGGATCGTCAGGGTGTAGGTGACGGTGTCGCCAATGGCGACGGTGCCACCTTCGGGGATGGGGACGGGTTGACCCTGTTCGTTCTTCGAGGTGGCGGCGTAACTCTTCCGGAGTTCTGGCAGGCCGCCCTGCACGCTGCCGACCCGGTCGCTGGTGGTGTTGCTGGTGCCGCGCTCACCCTGGATGGTGATCAGGGCGTTCAGATCGCCGGGCTGAGCGTCGTAGCAGATGCGGACGAACGCCGTCTGACCCGGGTCCAGGGTCAGGGGCTGGACGAGCGGCTGGCCGTTCTCGCCGTACAGCGTGGCGGTCGCGCCGCCCTGCGGGTAGGTGACGGTCACGCGGTAGTTGTCCTGCACGTCGCCGGTGTTCTTGGCGGTGTGGTCGAAGCACACCTGCTGCCCGGCGACGGCGAATGGTTTGCTCTGCTGGTCGGCGGGGGTAGCTTCGGGCGCCTCGGGGTTCCCGACCGGGCCGATGGCGACGGCCGGCTGGTAGCGGACGTCGGCCGTGGCGCTGCCGCTGGCCTGTTCCTGGCCGGTCTGGACGGTGGCGGTGTTCACGACCTGCTGCCCCTCGGCGGCGGCGGTGGCGAGCATGCGGAAGGTCAGCTGGACGCTCGCGCCGGGCGCAAGGCTGGGGACGCGCACGCGCACGCCGCGGACCGGGGCGGTTTCGGCGGCGCTCCAGGTGGTGCCGTCGGTGGTGTACTCCAGCGTGCCGACGTTCGTGCGGGCGCTGCCGGGCACGAAGCTCAGGCCGCGCGCGATCTGATCGGCCAGCAGGTCGGTCAGGATGACCTCGCGGCTCTCGCCCTGACCGGTGTTGCTGGTGGTGACGGTGACGGTGGTTTCCGTGCCGGGGCGGACCAGGGCGGGGCTGAAGGTCTTCTGGACGCCGAGCACGGGGGGCGGGCCGACGCGGACGACGCTGACGTTGTTCGCGTCGCGGTTCTCGCCGCCCGCGCAGGAACTGACAAGGTTCAGGTACGCGTCGCCCTGCGCGGTGCCGGGGTCGACGATCAGCAGCAGTTGCGCGCTGGACTCGGGGGCCAGGGTCACGCTGGTCACCTCGGGTTCGTCCGGGTCGGGTTGCCCGTTGCCGTTGCGGTCCTCGACGATGCGGGTGCCGGGCGTGATGGTTCCGGCCTCCTGCTGGACCGTGACGGGGAAGGCCTCGGTGGTGTTGCCGGTGTTCACGACCGTGTACGTGAACACCGCGTCCTCGCCGGGCAGCAGGGCGGCGCTCTGGCCGGGCTGCGCGACCGTGCCGTCCGGGGTGACGCTGACCGAGCACACCGCCTGCACGACGGTGCGGATCACGTTGGACACGGCAGTGCCGGGGTCCTGCGGGGTGGGAGGCTCGAACTCGGCCTGCGCCTGGTTGATGATCTCGGTGCCGGCGGGGGTCAGGGCCTGGGTGGTGGTGCTCAGGGCGAGCAGGGCGCTCAGGGTGGTCAGGGCTCGGTTCACGGTGGGCTCCTCGGGGGGGGCACCTGCTGTGCGGTGGGTGAGGCGGCGCACTCAAATGTGCGAAATTTCAAATGTGAGTCTGGTGTTGTGAAAAGGGCGCACCCCGCGGTCATGCAGGGCGCGCCCGGATGGACTTACTTGACGGTGACCACGAACTCGGCCGTCAGGGTGGTGGTGGGGGCCAGCGCGTCGGGGACGTTGTCGCCGTTGGCGTCCAGGGCGATGTAGATCACGCTGGGGTTGGCCAGGCCGGCGGCGGGGGCGGTGGCGCCCCAGGCGCCGCTGCCGACCTTGTAGATGACGTTGGTGCTGATCACGGTGCCGCTGGCGTCCAGCAGCTGGATGCTCTTGAACAGGGTGTTCGCGGGCACGGTGTCGCTCAGGAAGAAGTTGCTGATGGTGGTGTTGTAGTTGTTCTTCGCGATGATGCGGTAGGTGATGTCGTCGCCGGGCTTGGCGCCGGTCGCGCCGGTCGCGGTGAAGTTGGCGGGGTTGTCGATGCCGTTGACGGGGTTGCTGGCGGCGGTCACGCCGCTCTTGGCGACGAACTTGGCGACGGCGACGTTCCCGTCCGGGGCGACGCGGATGACGTCGTTGGTGTCGGTCATCGGGATGGTGCTGTAGTTCCCGACGGCGTTCTGCGTGACGGTGTAGTCACCGGTCAGCGTGCCGACCGGGACCTGCACGACCGCGTAGGGCTTGTACTCGGTGCCGGGGGCGATGACGGGCGTGATGAACTTGTTGTAGTCGGGGCTCAGGGGGTCGTTGCTCAGGCGGGGCAGCAGCGAGCCGTCCGGGGCGTAGTACAGCACGGGCACCACGACCGGGTTGCCGGTGGCGGCGTCGGTCAGGGTGACGCTGCCGCTCAGGGTGTAGCTGTCGTTGTACTGGCCGTTGTTCACGACGTCCATCTGGAAGACGGCGGTCGCGTCGCTCAGGTCGGGGCTGGCCACGCCGCTCTGGGTGCCGCCGGGGTTGACGGTCTGGATGGGCGCGGGGGTGCTGACGGCGCCCAGGGTGCCGGTGGCGTCACCGAACTGCGCCGAGGGCGGCAGGATGGTGTTGGTGGTGCTGCTGTCGGACTTGATCCCGGCGTCCTTCAGGGAGTCCGCGCCGATCACGACGGTCACGGGGGTGATCACGGCGCTGTCGTCGGGATCGGGGTAGGTGACTTCCGTGCGGTACACCACGGTGCTGCCCGAGGGCACGGTCACGGTGGGGTACACAGCGGCAGTGGGGTTGCTGGGATCGGTGGAGGCCAGGATGGGGTTGCCGGTCACCGGGTCCAGGAAGCGGATGACCACACCGGTCGTCGCGTTCGTGAAGGTGCCGGTGGCGGGGTCGTAGGTGTAGGCGGGGTCAGGAGTGCCGTCGGCCAGGGTGGGGTACAGCTGCACCTTGTCGGTCGCGCCGCTGGTGTTGGTCAGGTTGTTCGAGAACACCACGGTGTCGGGGTTGGTGTTGGCGTCGGCCTTGGGGTAGGCGATCTGGATGTCACCGGCCACGTTGGGCACGATGGGCGTGCCGCCGGGGGTGGGGTCGCTGGTGGGTGCGCCGGGGGTGATGTAACCGGTGGTGGGGACCACGGGGGTGGCGTCGCCGGTCGTCCCGACCGCTTCGGTGGGGATCTGCACGGTCTGGCTGGGCGGGACCAGCGCCGGATCGGTGATGGGGTTACCGGCGCTGTCGACCGGGGTGGTGGGGTCCACGTTGGGGTTGTTGTCCAGCGCGGGGGCGAACACCGTGATGCGCACGAACTGCAGGTCGGTGTTGACGGCCTTGCCGTCCTCGTAGACGGTGGTGCCGCTGGCGTAGCCGTTGCCGGGGGTCACGAGCGGGTCGGCGCCGGCGGTGCCGGTGACCGTGCCCTCGGGGGACGCGCCGAACACGCTGCTGGGCGTGATCAGGGCCGGGTCGGTGGGCAGGGTCACGACCTGGATGATCTTCACGATGCCCTCGTCGGCGGGGGTGCTGGGATCGTCCACGGGCACGATGACGCTGGTGATGGGGGTGGAGCTGTCGGCCACGCCGTCACCGTTGGCATCCAGGAAGTACTGCACGGTCTGCCCGCTGGCGGCGCCGGTGGTGTCGGCGGCCAGGTTCACGGTCAGGGTCACGTTGCCGTTGTTCAGCACGGAGTACTGCGTGGTGACCTTCTGGCCGGGGACGGCGCCGGTGGTCAGGATCGGGGTGCTGGTGATGTCGTTGCCGTCGGCGGTGCCGCCGGTGTACACGATGTCGAAGCCGGGCAGCGGCAGCACGGTGGTGCTGACGGTGTTGGAGTTGCTGGTCAGGGTGGTGCCGGCGTTGGCGGGATCCTGGAAGCTGGCGCTGGCGGTGTTCTCGATGGTGGTGCCGGCGACGGTGCCTTCAGCGGCGGCGGTGCCGGCGGCCAGGGAGACCATCAGGGCGAGCAGGTGGGACTTTTTCATGGGGTTCCTCCGGGTGGGGCGAGGGTAGGTGGGGGTGGGGTGAACGGTTACTTGACCTGGATGCGGTAGCCGAGTTTCAGGGTCTGGTCGGCGCCGAGTTCACTGACGGTCCAGCGGACGGTGGTGTACTCGCTGGGTTTCACCTCCACCTCCTTCACGACGCTGCGGCCGTTTTCCGTGACGGTCACTTTCTTCATGAGGGGCGCGGGGGCGAAGGTTTTGCCATCGATGGAGTACTCGGCGCGGACGTCGTCCAGGCCCTTCTCCGGAGCGAGGTAGCGGGTGTTCTTGGGGACCGGCAGTGTCACGGGCACGTTCTTCAGGGCCTTGCCGCTGCCGTTGCGGACCGTGACGACCTGGCGGATCACGTCACCGGGCAGGACGGTCTTGGGGCTGGGCGCGAACTGCTCGGTGGCCTTGCCGTCCACCTTGACCGTCTTCACCAGCGACATGACCAGGTTCAGGCTGACCGGACTGGCCGTCTGAGCGGCTGCGGCGCCGGCGAGGGTGATCATCAGGGCGAACTTGAGCTTCATGTGCTTCTCCTTCCAGGCGGGCCACTGCTTGGCCCCGTGTTCCGTTCACCAGAACTGAGCAAAGGTTAGGAGTGGTCGTCTTACGCTCTGCTTACACCGCTCTGAGCGGTCGGAAGTCCGGCTGGAACGCCTGGGGGCAGTCGAGGATCAATCTCATCTTACCGTCCAGCGTTTTCGCGGCAGATACGGCATTTTTCACAAATGAACACCTGCTGAACATGCAGCCCTCAGGGTGCAAGCAACTCTGACACACCCCTGTCGGGGGTATTCTCACGGCACACTCAGCGGATCAAGCCGGTACGTGATCCGGAGCGCGCCATGCCGTGCAACCTCGCCTCGGTCAGGTGACGCAGGTGCCCGGTCAGCGGCCGAAGCGGCGGTCGCGGCCCTGGTAGTCGCGCAGGGCGCGCAGGAAGTCCACGCGGCGGAAGCCGGGCCAGTACACGTCGCAGAAGTAGTACTCGGAGTACACGCTCTGCCACAGCATGAAGCCCGACAGGCGGATCTCGCCGCTGGTGCGGATGATGAAGTCCGGGTCCGGGGTATCGGCGGCGTACAGGTGCGCGCTGATGTGCTCGGGGCTCAGGGTCTGCGCGGCCTGCGCCAGCGTCTGCCCGGCCCGTTCCTGCGCGTGCAGGTGGGCCTTGACGGCGTCCACGATCTCCTCGCGGCCGCCGTAGCCGACGGCGATGTTCAGGCGCATCCCGTCGTAGTGCGCGGTCTTCGCTTCCAGGTCGTTCAGGGCGGCCAGCACCTGCGGCGGGAAGCCGTCGTGCTGCCCGATGGCGCGCACGCGCACGCGGTTGTTGTGGATGCGCGGGTCGGTCGCCAGCGCGCGGGCTTCCTTTTCCAGCAGGGACAGGATGTGCGCGAGTTCCTGCGGGTCACGGCCCTTGTTGTCGGTGGACAGCACCCAGATGGTCGCGGCGGGAATCCCGAGTTCCAGGCACCACTGCAGCACCTCGTGGGCCTTGTCCGCCCCGATGGAGTGGCCCAGTTCGCGCTGCAGGCCGCTGGCGCGCGCGAAGCGGCGGTTCCCGTCGAGGATCAGGCCCAGGTGCTGCGGCAGGCGGCCGTGCGCGCGGACCTCGCGGGCCAGCCGCTGTTCGTACCCCACACCAGGGCGTTCCGGACGGAGTTCCTGATGGTCTGGACGGTCCGGATGATGATCGTGGCGGGGGCAGTCGACTTCACCCGGACAGTCTAACCTCTGCCTGAAACGCCGCGTCGGTCGAAAGCAGCAAGGCGGCGGACCGGGCGGCGTCACAGGCTTCTGACAGCGGGTCGGTCCGGTTCCTGTCGGAGGTGGCCGCAGAGGGGGCGGCTCAGGTGAACAGCGAGTCGGCGTGCGCCTGCGCCAGATGCAGCGCCTTGTGGTCCAGGCGGGACAGCGCGGCGCGCGTGACGTCCTGCGGTGTGGGGCCGCCGCCGGCACGGTGCAGGTGCAGGGTGACGCGGCGGTGCGTCATGACGTGGGTCACCTGCCCCAGCGCCCCGGCGGGCGTGGCATGCAGGCGCGCGCACAGTTCACGCAGCGCCTGCGCCTGCGCGCCGGGCCGGGCCGGGTCGAACACCTGGACCGGGAGGCCCATCAGCCCGCCGAGCAGCGTGCCCTCGCGGCGTTCCAGCACGGCCCTCTGCGGCGTGCCGATCAGGACGGCGACGGCGTGCACCTCCCGCGCGGGCGGGCGGACCTTCGGGGCGGGGTACGCGGCGGGGTGCCCGCTGGCGTGCGCGGCGCACCACGCCCGCAGCGGGCAGGCGCCGCACTGCGGATTTTTCGGGGTGCAGACGGTGGCGCCCAGGTCCATGACCGCCTCGTTCCACGCGCCGGGCCGCGCCGGGTCCAGCAGGGCGTCCGCCTGCGCCTGCACCCAGGCGGGCGTGGGCTGGGGTTCGGCGTGCAGGCGGGCCAGGACGCGGCGGACGTTCCCGTCGTTCACGGCGCGCGGCTCGTTCAGGGTCAGGCTGCTCAGGGCGGCGGCGGTGTACGGACCGACGCCGGGCAGCGCCAGCCACCCGGCGTGATCCGCTGGGAAGCCACGCGCAGCGACCACCTGCGCGGCGCGGTGCAGGTTGCGGGCGCGGGCGTAGTACCCGCAGCCCTCCCATGCTTTCAGGACGTCGTCCTGCGGGGCGTCCGCAAGGGCCTGCACGGTGGGGAAGGCCGCCAGGAAGCGCGCGTAGTAGGTCAGTCCGCGCGCGACCTGCGTCTGTTGCAGGAGCACCTCGGCCACCCAGGCGCGGTACGGGTCGCGGTGACCCTCGCGGCCCTGACGCCAGGGCAGGTCGCGGCCCTGCCGGTCGAACCACGCCAGCAGCGCGGCGCGCAGTTCGGGAAGTTCGGCACTCAAAGCAGGCACCGCGCCAGTGTAGGGGCGCGGTGCGGGGCGGATCGTGTCCGGGGTGAGGGTTGTGGGCCTACGCGGGTACGGCCTCGCGGGTGGGGGCACGCATGCGGCGGCGCAGGCCGTCGGCGTACTCGGCGAGTTCCAGCAGCAGGTCCGACACGCCGCTGCGCAGCAGGTACTGCCCGCCGGGCAGGGGCGTCAGGGCCAGGAAGGGCGCGCGGGTCAGCGTGTCGAGAATGCCGCCCAGCTCGGCGTAGTTCACGCCGCTGCCCAGCCGCTCGGCGAGGCGCTGCACACTGACCAGCGAATGCGCGGGCTGCTGCGCCAGCGTCAGCAGGACCGCGCTGAACGCGCCGCGCTGCGCGAGGTGCGCCCCGACGAGTTCCGCGACGCTCGCGGCGGCCTCCAGGTCCACGCTTCCGGCCTTCCAGTAGCCGCGCAGGTCCACCGGGGTCAGCGGGGCCAGCTGCGCGTGCTCGATCAGGGCGTCGAGCGCCTCGCGGGTCAGGCGGGGGGTATTCACGGCCCGGTCGGCTTCACTGGTCAGCAGCACGCAGTAGTCGGCGCGTTCCTTCCAGGCGTCGGCGCGCACGGCCGCCTCGCTGGTGGCGACCAGCACGGCGTAGCTGTGGGCGCCCAGTTCGGCGTTCAGGCGCAGCACGCCGCTGCCCAGGTCCTCCAGGCGGTACCCGGTCAGGCGCGCGAGGTCCGCGAGGTGCTCGGCGTCACGCAGGTTCAGCGGCGCGGCGGTCTGAACAGCGGGCGCGCTCACCGGCGCGGCGGGCCGCGTGGCAGTCATGGCGACACTCAGGCTGGGTGCATTCAGGCTGGGGGCATTCAGGCCCGGCGTGGTGCCGGGTGCGCTGCGCGCCGGCGGGTCGAAGCGCACGTCGAGCGGGCGGACCGTGGCTGCCTGGGCACTGGTGGCCTGGGGCCGGGCGGCGGGCGGGGTCACGCGGGTCGTCTCGGCGCGCACAGGTTCCGGGCGGACGGCTTCCGTGCGCCCAGCCTCGGCGCGGGCCGGTTCCGGACGCACCGGCGTGGGGCGGACCGTCTCGGCACGGACCGTGTCGGCACGCGGGGCTTCGGGGCGGGCAGCCTCTGCCGGGCGGGTCGCCTCGGCGCGGGGCGTCTCGCTGACCGGCGCGGTGTTCAGGGCCGGGCGGACCTCCTGCACGCGGACCTCGCGGACGTGCGGTGTGGAGGACACGACCACGCGGCGCGTCTCGGGTTTCTTCGGGGCCTCGCGGCGCGGCGTGGTGATGGGCGCGTGAGGTTTGACGATCGCCTCGACCTGATAGCGGCCGGACTGGACCGGCGTGATCATCAGCACGTCGTTCACGCCGAGGTTCTGCGCGTGGTACAGGCTGCCCAGGCCGCTGACCGTGCGGGCGTGGAGGTCCACCTGCGCGTGGTATTCACGGCCCTGATCGTCGGTCAGCACGACCGGCCCGGCGCTGGGGAACGTGGCCTCGAGGTACTTGAGGAGGCGCAGGCTGCCGTCCTGCAGGCAGGGTCGGGTGATGATGTAGCGCTGGGCTTTCACGCGTGGGTTCCTCCAGTTGGGCCGTTTCCGGGCAGGGTGAAACGATTCACTGCTGAATAAAGTGTTCCTAAAGTAGCAGATTGTCGGCTGTCAAGCGCAGGAATTCGGCACGGAGCGCCGGGTCGGCCCTGACGACTGACTGAAGCGTGGACCACGTTCATGAAACGTCGGGGCCGTTCACCTGAACGCTGCATGAAGATGCGTGTCCGGCGGCGGGACGGCGCGGGGGGCGCGCTATGGTTTCAGGCATGACCGACGCGACCCGCACCCTGATCGAGCAGTACTACGCCGCGTTCAACGCCGCCGACTTCGCGGGCATGCTGGCCCTGCTGACCGACGACGTCCGGCACGACATCAACGAGGGCGGCACCCAGGTGGGCGTGGACGCCTTCCGGGCGTTCCTGGCGAAGATGGACGCCCACTACCGCGAGCAGGCGCGGGATCTGGTCGTCATGACGACCCCGGACGGCACGCGGGCGGGCGCGGAGTTCGTGATTCACGGGGAGTACCTGCGGACCGATCCGGGCCTCCCCGAGGCGAGTGGGCAGCGGTACGTGCTGCCGGTGGGGGCGTTCTTCGAGGTGCGCGGCGGGCGGATCGCGCGGGTCACGAACTACTACAACCTCGCGGACTGGTCCCGGCAGGTGGGTGCTTGAGCCTGACCGTACAGGCGGTGAGTGGCGCGGCACTGGCGCCGTTCATCGCGGATCTGGCGCGGCTGCGGACCACCGTCTTCCGGGAGTTCCCGTACCTGTACGAGGGCAGCGCCGCCTACGAGGAAGCGTACCTGCGCACGTACCTGGACGCGCCGGACGCCGTGGTGATTCTCGCGCGGGACGGGGAGCGGGTGGTGGGGGCCAGCAGCGCCCTGCCGCTGACGCAGGAGACCGGCGAGATCCGCGCGCCGTTCGCCGGGTCCGAGTTCGACGAGCGGGACGTGCTGTACCTCGGTGAGAGCGTCCTGCTGCCCGAGTACCGGGGGCGCGGCCTGGGGCACGCGTTCTTCGATGGCCGCGAGGCGCACGCCCGCACGCTGGGCCTGACGGTCACGGCGTTCTGCGCGGTGCAGCGCCTGGAGGATCACCCGCTGCGGCCGCAGCCGTACCGCGCGCACGACGCGTTCTGGGCGGCGCGTGGGTACGTGGAACGCCCGGACCTGCACACGACGCTGTCCTGGCCGGAGATCGGCGGTGGGAACGCGGCCAACGCGATGCGCTTCTGGGTGCGCCGGGACCTTACTTGAGGTTCGGGTGGTTCTGGGCGCGCTTCTCGGCGTCGGCCCGCTTCTTCGCCTGCGCCCAGCCGTAGGAGCGGAAGGCGTCCACGGTGAACCACACGGCGAACACGGCGGCCAGCACGCCCCAGATGATCCGGTCGCTCGTCAGGGCGGCGACGGCGGCCCAGGCGCACAGCGCGGCCAGGAGCAGGCTGAAGGCGAACACGATGTGGGGGGGGACACGGCGACCGAACATTCGTTCAGTGTAGCCAGCCGAACCTGACAGCGCTCTTGCCTCTCCCCTCCCCTCCTCTGCACCCCCGCGCTGCGGTACAGGCGCGCGGCCCGCGCCGGGGGAACCGGGTCGCGGGCCGCGCGGCTACGAGGGGGATTAGTGGCGTTCGCTCTGGAGCTGACCGGCACCCACGACGTCTTCGAGTTTCACGGCGCCGTGCTTGCGCATGACGCTCAGGGCCTCGTCGGCGCGTTCGCCGCTGGGGTCGCGGGCGATGACCATGACGTGCCCGCCCTTCATGCCGCCGTAGAACTGCTCGGCCTGCGCGGCGGGAACGCCCATGCGGCGCAGCAGGTTCACGAAGTCGCCGTGGTCGCTGCCGGCCAGCGCGCCGAACAGGCCGCCCAGGGCGCCGCCGCCGATCACGCCGAACAGGATGCCCAGCACGCCGCCGTCCGCGTAGATGCGGGTGGCGGGGATGATCAGCAGCAGCAGCCAGATGGGGACGGTCAGCACCAGGCCGCCGACGATGCCCAGCCACGCGCCCTTGAGGACGGCGGCGGACCCAGCGGGCTGCCCGGCTTCGGGGCTGACGCCGGTCTGCTGGGCGATGTCCTCCTGCGCGACGACGTCCGTCAGGGCGAAGCCCAGGTGATCACGGTCAAAGCCGCGCTGCAGCAGGGTCTGCAGCGCCCCCTGCGCCTGCTGGGGTTCGCGGAAGAGAGCAACGACACTTTCCATACCCTGTTTTGTAGCATGAGGAGCATGTGACCTGCGAGGGACAAAGCGCTCGGGGCGCTGCGGCGGCCTTCATGCCCGGGCGGACGCTGGGGGGGTGGTACGTTTGGCTCCCGGCGGCGTCCCTATACTGCGCGCATGACTGGCCTTCTCACCCTCGGCCTGCCGGATGCGGCGTTCGAAGCGCGGCTGCGCGAGGTGCTGCGCTCGCGGGTGGAGTTCATCGAGCTGATCGGGGACGATCTGGTCGCGGCGGGCGGCAAGCGGGTGCGGCCGATGATCGCGCTGCTCGCGGCGCAGGTGCTGGGCGCCAGCCCGGCCCGCGCGGACTGGGGGGGCGTGCGGGACCTGGGTGTGTGCGTGGAGCTGCTGCACTCGGCGTCACTGCTGCACGACGACCTGATCGACGACGCGGATACGCGGCGGGGGCAGCAGGCGGCGTTCCGGCGCTTCGGGAACGTGGTGAGCGTCATGAGTGGGGATTTCATGCTGGCGCGGCTGCTGGGGCTGCTCGCGGGCATGCCGGGCGGCGCGGCCCTGACCCGCATGTTCGGCGAGACGGCCAGCGTGATCTGCGAGGGCGAGGTGCTGCAGTTCCAGGTGGCGGCGTACCAGGAGTACGCGCTAGAGCACTACCTGACGGTGATTCACGGGAAGACGGCGGCGCTGACGCAGCTGGCGGCCGAGGCCCCGGCGGTGCTGCTGGGCGCACCGCCGGCACACCGGGAGGCGCTGGCGACCTTCGGGCTGGAGTACGGCATGGCGTTCCAGATGCAGGACGACCTGCTGGATCTCGCGGCGGACGAGGCGACGCTGGGCAAACCGGTGGGCGGTGACCTGCGCGAGGGGAAAGCGACGTTCCCGCTGCTGCACCTGCTTCAGGGGCCGCACGGGGACGAGGTGCGGGACGTGCTGGAACGCCGCGCCTCGCACGAGGGAGACGTGGCGCGCGTGCAGGCACTGGCGGCGCAGGAGGGGGCCTTCGAGGCGACCCGCGCCGAGGTGCGCCGCCGGGCGTGGCTGGCGGTGGACGCCCTGCGCGCCCTGCCTGCCGGGGACGCGCGGGACGCGCTGGAGCGGCTGGCGGTGCGCGAGATCGAACGCAGCCGCTGAGTGGGGACAAGCAGAGAGGGGGGGGCCAGCGCGGCTCCCCTCTTCTGCTGTTGTGCGCCTGCGGAGCTGGTGTGCTCTGGGGGAGCTGTCCGGTCTGCACCCGGTTCAGCCGGACGCAGTCGTCCCGGCGCGTGGGACGGTAACCGGTGGGCCGCGCGCCCCTGCACGCGGAGGGGGGTCTTGCCGTTCGGCAGGTTGTGGACGGTCTCGCCGCGCAGGCCCGAGGTGGAATCGATTCAGGTTTTACGCGTGTTCAGCGTGAGAAAGTGGGGTTGACGCCTCTGTGGATACTGGATACAACTTCGGAGGTTCACGCCTCAGTCCACGGTCGTCATCGTGGGACACGCCCCGGCCCGCACCTGTCTATGCGTCTCACCGGGCGCGTGTATGCTGCGCCTGAACCAACCACACCCACCACAGTTCCCACCGAAGGGAAGGAGAGCGTCGAATGCGGGCATCAGGACTCAACTGGCAGGGCCTCATGGAGCAACTCCGGCTGGCACTGCCCCACTGCGAGGTCACCGACCAGTCCCTCGCGTACTTCAAGTACCCCAAACGCACCGTCAGCGTGAACCTCCCGGTGCGCATGGACGACGGCAGCATCCGCGTGTTCCGCGGCTACCGCACCGTGCACAGCACCTCACGCGGGCCCAGCATGGGCGGCGTGCGCCTGCGTGAAGGCGTCAACGCCCACGAGTGCGAGGTGCTCGCCGCGATCACGACCCTCAAGACCGCCGTGGCCGACCTGCCCCTGGGCGGCGCCAAGGGCGGCGTGGACGTCGATCCCGCCACCCTCAGCCCCCACGAGCTGGAGGGCGTGGTGCGCCGCTACACCAGCGAACTGGTGGAACTGATCGGCCACAACGAGGACATCCTCGCGCCCGACGTGGGCAGCGACGCGCAGGCCATGGCCTGGATGCTCGACACGTACAACGAGAACACCGGCACGACCAGCAACGGCGTCGTGGTCGGCAAGCCCATCCCGCTGGGCGGCAGCTACGGCAGCAAGGACGCGCGTGGCCGCAGCGCCGCGCTGGTCACCGCGCGCGTGCTGGAAGACAGGGGCGAGAGCCTGGAGCGGGCCAAGGTCGCCGTGTACGGCTTCGGGGACGTGGGCCGCCGCGCCGCGCAGACCCTCGCCGCGCAGGGCGCGCTGGTCATCGCCGTGTCCGACCAGGACGGCGCGACCTTCGCCAGCGCCGGACTGGACCTGGACGCACTGTCCGCGTACCGCGAGGAGCGGGGCAGCGTGGCGGGCTTCGCGACCGACATCACCCCCGCCGAGGTCACCGAGCTGGACGTGGACGTCCTGATGCTCGCGTACGACTACGGCACCGTGAACGCCGGGAACGCCCACGCCGTGCGCGCCCGCTACGTCGTGGAGGCCACCAACCGCGCCGTGCTGCCCGAAGCCGAACGCTTCCTGACGCAGGGGGGCGTGCAGGTCATCCCGGACCTGATCGCCAGCATCGGCGGCGTGGTCGTGAACTACCTGGAATGGGTGCAGGACGCCAGCAACTTCTTCTGGACCGAGGAAGAGATCGAGGCCGCCATCGACCAGCGCGTGAACGTCGCCGTGAGTGACGTCATGGGCGTGGCCCGCACGCGCCAGACCGACCTGCGGACCGCCGCGTACGCCCTGGCCCTGAACCGCCTGCACAACGCCACCGTGATGCGTGGCGTGTACCCATGACCGCCTTCCCGGCACGCTGAATTGACCAGCGGCAACGCGCGGGCCGCCCCGCGCGGCGAAGACGAACCACCCATCCCCCTCTCCTTCCCTGGAGGCACTGCCATGACCGCCACGCAAGATCCGACCAACAACGCTGGCCCCAAATCCGGCGCGCACGCCATTCCCAGCTACCTCGACCCGAACAACATCGGGCCGTACGAGATCTACCTCGAGCAGGTCGAGCGCGTCACGCCGTACCTCGGCAAGCTCGCCTACTGGGCCGAGACCCTCAAGCGCCCCAAGCGCATCCTGGTCGTGGACGTGCCCATTCACCTGGATGACGGCACGGTCGCGCACTTCGAGGGCTACCGCGTGCAGCACAACACGTCGCGCGGCCCCGCCAAGGGCGGCGTGCGCTACCACCAGGACGTCACCCTCAGCGAGGTCATGGCCCTGTCGGCGTGGATGACCGTGAAGAACGCCGCCGTGAACCTCCCGTATGGGGGCGGCAAGGGCGGCATCCGCATCGACCCGCGCAAGTACTCCACCGGGGAACTGGAGCGCCTGACGCGCCGCTACACGACCGAGATCGGCCTGATCATCGGGCCGGAAAAGGACATTCCCGCGCCGGACGTGAACACCAACCCGCAGACCATGGCGTGGATGATGGACACGTACTCCATGAACGTGGGCCGCACCGCGACCGGCGTCGTGACCGGCAAGCCCGTGTCCCTGGGCGGCAGCCTGGGGCGCGGCGACGCCACCGGGCGCGGCGTGTTTGTGACGGGCGCGGAGGCCATGAAGAAACTCGGGATGCCCATGCAGGGCGCGCGGGTGGCCGTGCAGGGCTTCGGGAACGTGGGCGAGGCCGCCGCGCGCATCTTCCACGAGCACGGCGCGAAGATCGTCGCCATTCAGGACGTGACCGGCACCATCCACAGCGACGCCGGGATCGACCCGAAGGCCGCGCTGGAGCACCTGCGCCGCACCGGCAAGATCACCGAGATGCCCGGCACCGAGGAGATCAAGCGTGACGAGTTCTGGGGCGTGGACTGCGACGTGATGATCCCCGCCGCGCTGGAAAAACAGATCACCCTGGCGAACGCCGGGCAGATCAAGGCGAAACTGATCGTCGAGGGCGCCAACGGCCCCACCATTCCCGCCGCGGACGACCTGCTTGCCGAGCGCGGCGTGACCGTCGTGCCGGACGTGCTGGCGAACGCGGGCGGCGTGACCGTGTCGTACTTCGAGTGGGTGCAGGACTTCAGCTCGTTCTTCTGGACCGAAGACGAGATCAACAAGCGCCTGGACCGCATCATGAGCGAGGCCTTCGGCAGCCTGTGGGACGTCAAGGAACGCCACGGCGTGACGCTGCGCACCGCCGTGTACATCGTCGCCTGCACCCGCGTGCTCGAAGCGCGCGCGCTGCGCGGCCTGTACCCGTAATACGGACTCCGGTTGAATGGTTTGCGAAAACCGTTCAACCCGAGCGGATGCGAGAAGGAGAGAAACGGGTTCCGGGCGTGGAGTTGGCAGATCGGTGGTGTTCCGATCTGTCAATGAAACAGACGGAATTCGTATGAGCAGTTGATGGTCGAAGGTCGATAGGTGATGGAGGATGGGGAAGGGAACGCGTAAACGTCCCCTCCCCCATCACCTTTCAACCATCACCTTTTACCCATCACCCTGCCCCCGTCATCCTTCCCGACCGCTCTGCCGGGGTTCGATGCGCATGGGCAGCCCGCCGCGGGGCCGGAGGCTGACGGCGGGTTCCAGGCGCAGGGGGCGCAGGGGCGTGAACCGGAACTGCCCCGCCAGGTGCGCCAGGGCGACGGCGGCTTCCAGGCGTGCGAATTCCCGCCCGATGCAGATGCGTCCGCCGCCCCCGAAGGGGAAGTACGCGTACTTCGGCAGGCGGGCCTCCAGGCCGTCCAGCCAGCGTTCCGGGCGGAACTCGTCGGGGTGCTCGAAGAAACGCGGGTCGCGCTGCGTCACCCAGTGGTTGATGACGAACAGCGTGCCGGGCGGGGCGACGTACCCGCCGACCGTGACCTCCTGCCGCGCCTCGCGCTGCGTACTCCAGGCCGCCGGGTAGAGGCGCAGCGTCTCCTTGATCACGGCGTCCAGGAACGGCAGGCTCCGCAGGTCGTCCAGTCCGGGCGGACGGCCGTCCAGGCGGGTCAGTTCCTCCTGCAGGCGCGCGTCGGCGTCCGGGTGGGTGGCGAGCAGGTACAGCGCGAACGTCAGGGTGCTGGCGGTCGTGTCGTGCCCGGCCAGCAGGATGTTCTTCACCTCGTCGAGCAGCTGCGCGTCGGTCATGGGCTGACCCTGGTCGTCGCGCGCGGCGAGGAGCATGTCGAGCAGGTCGTCGTGCGTGCCGCCCTGCTGGCGGCGCGCGGCGATCAGTTCCCGCATGACGTCGTCCAGGCCGTTGCTGCCACGCCGGAACAGGCGCCGGGCGGGGGTGGGCACGCCGGGCGGCAGGGGCACGCCGAAGTCCCGGTTGAAGCCGGTCAGGGCCTGGTCCAGCGCGTGGGAGATCCGCTCGACCTGCGCGCTGTTCTCGGGGAGGCCCATGACGCTGCGCATCACGATCCGCAGGGTCATGCCGGACAGGTCGGCGCTCACGTCCCGCTCGCCGCCCGCCGCCCAGTCCCGCGTCAGGGCCTGCACCTGGGTCTGCATGACCTTCAGGTACCCCTGGATGCGGGCGCCGTGGAAGGCGGGCTGCGCGAGGCGACGCTGCCGCAGCCAGAAGTCCCCCTCGGAGATCAGCAGGCCGCGCCCCAGCAGGCGGGTCAGCAGGGGGTTGCGCCACAGGCCCTTGTCGAACAGGCGGCCGGTCTGAAGGTGCAGCGTCTCGATGTCGCCGGGGTGCCCGACCACCCACACGTCCTGGGCGCCCAGGCGGACGCGGACGACGTCGCCGTGGTCGCGGGTCATGCGGGTCATGAAGCCCAGCACGTCGCGCATCAGGGCGGGGGCGTGGCCCAGCAGGGGCAGGCCTGCGGGGCGGGGCGGCTGGGCCTCGGGGGCGGCGGTCATGTGCGGAGTGTACCGGTCGGGCTGGAGGCCGCAGGTGGTGCCGGGGGTCTGCCTTGAGGGAAATCTCAGACTTGAGCGCATAACACTCAAGTCTATTGACACCCAGCAACTGTGGGCCTATGCTGTATGGCGATCAGAACTGCTGCCCGCGCGGCAGCAAATCCCCATCCCCACAGGAGTCAACATGCCCAAAGCAGTCGGAATTGACCTCGGTACCACCAACTCTGTGATCTCCGTCATGGAAGGCGGCCGCCCCGAAGTGATCGTGAACGCCGAAGGCGCCCGCACCACCCCCAGCGTCGTCGCGTACAAGGGCGACGAGCGCCTCGTCGGGCAGATCGCCCGCCGTCAGGCCGCCCTGAACCCCGCCGCCACGCTGTTCGAAGTCAAACGCTTCATCGGCCGCCGCTGGGACGAAGTGAAGATGGAAGCTGAACGCAGCCCCTTCACCGTGAAAGAAGGCCCCGGCGGCAGCGTGCGCATCGAAGTGAACGGCCAGGACCTCGCCCCCGAGCAGGTCAGCGCCGAGGTGCTGCGCAAACTCGTGAACGACGCTTCTGCCAAGCTGGGCGAGAAGATCCGCGACGTGGTCATCACCGTGCCCGCGTACTTCGACAACAGCCAGCGCGAGGCCACCAAGCAGGCCGGTGAGATCGCGGGCCTGAACGTCCTGCGCGTCATCAACGAACCCACCGCCGCCGCGCTCGCCTACGGCCTGGAACGCAAGGGCAACGAGACCGTGCTGGTCTTCGACCTGGGGGGCGGCACCTTCGACGTGACCATCCTCGAACTGGGCGACGGCGTGTTCGAAGTGAAATCCACCAGCGGCGACACCCACCTGGGCGGCGCGGACTTCGACCAGCGCATCGTCGACTGGCTCGCGGGCGAGTTCCAGAAGGACAACAACTTCGACCTGCGCAAGGACAAGCAGGCCCTGCAGCGCCTGATCGAAGCGGCCGAGAAGGCCAAGATCGAACTCAGCAACGCCTCCGAGACCTCGATCAGCCTGCCGTTCATCACCTTCGACCCCGAGACCCGCACGCCCATGCACCTCGAGCGCACCCTCAGCCGCGCCAAGTTCGAGGAACTCACCAGCGACCTGCTGCGCCGCGTGCGCAAGCCCGTCGAGCAGGCCCTCGCGGACGCCAAGCTGGACGCCAGCAAGATCGACGAAGTGATCCTGGTGGGCGGCAGCACCCGCATCCCCGCCGTGAAACGCATCGTGCAGGACATCATCGGCAAGACCCCCAACGAGTCCGTGAACCCCGACGAGGCCGTCGCGCTCGGCGCCGCCGTGCAGGCCGGGATCATCCAAGGCGACAGCAGCCTGGGCGATATCGTGCTGGTGGACGTGACCCCGCTGACGCTGGGCGTGGAGGTCAAGGGCGGCATGATCGCCCCGATGATCACCCGCAACACCACCGTGCCCGCCAAGAAGACCGAGATCTACACCACCGCCGAGAACAACCAGCCCGGCGTGGAGATCAACGTCCTCCAGGGTGAACGCCCCATGGCGAACGACAACAAGAGCCTGGGCCGCTTCAAACTGGAAGGCATCCCGCCCATGCGCGCCGGACAGCCCCAGATCGAGGTGACCTTCGACATCGACGCCAACGGCATCCTGCACGTCACCGCCAAGGAGAAGACCAGCGGCAAGGAAGCCAGCATCCGCATCGAGAACACCACCACCCTCGACAAGAGCGACGTGGAACGCATGGTGCAGGAAGCCGAGCAGAACGCCGCCGCCGACAAGCAGCGCCGCGAGAAGGTCGAAAAGCGCAACAACCTCGACAGCCTGCGCGTCCAGGCCCTCGGCCAGATCGAGGAGAACGAGGGTGCCGCTCAGGACGCCAAGGACAAGCTCAGGGCCGCCGCCGACGAGGCCGAGGAAGCCGTCCGCAGCGACGACGACACCCGCATCGACGCCGCGCAGAAGAAGCTGGAAGAGGAACTCCGCACCTTCATGACCGCCGCGCAGGCGCAGGGTCAGGACGGCGCCGCGCAGGGCCAGCCCCAGGCGAAAGCCGACGACGACGTGATCGACGCGGACTTCAAACCCGCCGAATAACCGCGCGTCCTCCACGAACAGCACACACCCCAGGGGAGAGGACGGCCAGCGCGCCGCCTCTCCCCTGCCCCACAGACACGGCGGATCGGTGCTGTTCCGTGGACAGCCCGGAATCCGCATGACTCCGACTCGCATCCGCTCGGGCTGAGCGGTTCTCCCAACCTTCACCCGGAGTGAGACTAAGCTGGAACGAATGTTCCGTAAGAGAGGCCCCAAGATGACCGACGACCAGCACAAACCCACCGACACCGCCCCCACCGACACCACCGAAGCCACCGCCAAGACCGTCACGGAGGACGGCCTGGACATCCCCGACACCGAGGCCGACAACATGGCCGAGGACGCCGAGACCGCCTTCCCCGGCATGGACGGCCTGGACGAGGGGATGCTCGGGCAGGTGCAGGAGATGATGGCGAAACTGGAACGCGCCGACGAACTGGAGAAGGAGAACGCCGACCTGAAGAACCGCCTGGCGCGGCTGGCGACTGACTTCGACAGCTACCGCCGCCGCACCCAGGAGGACGTGAACGCCGCGCAGGGCCAGGGGGTCAGCAAGGCCGCCGAGGCGCTGATGCCCGTGTACGACGACATGGACCGCGCCGTGACCATGGGCGCCGCCGATCCCGCCAAGCTGATTCCCGGCATGCAGGCCGTGCAGGGCAAGATCCTGGGCGTGTTCGCGGGCCTGGGCCTGGAAGCGACCGGCAAGGAAGGCGAGGCCTTCGACCCGCAGTGGCACGAGGCGCTGCAGGTCGTGCCGGGCGACGAGGACGACGTGATCGTTCAGGTGTACCAGCTGGGCTTCCGCATGGGCGACCGTCTCGTGCGCCCCGCCCGCGTCGTCGTCAGCCGGAAGGGTTGAAGGGGGAACGTTGATGGTTGATGGAGAGAAAGGCCTGCCGCGTCAGTCATCAACGGCCCGCGATCCTTTACATGGCGTGACGCTGGAACGCGTCGTGACGCACCTCCAGGCCGAGTACGGTTGGGACGAGCTGGCGCGGCGCATTCCGGTGAAGTGCTTTCAGAGCAACCCCAGCGTGACGAGCAGTCTGAAGCTGCTGCGCAAGGAAGGCTGGGCGCGCGAGCAGGTGGAGGGCGAGTACGTGCGGCTCGTGCACCGCGAGAACGCCAACCCGCTGATCGAGGCGCTCAAGACCGGCACCCTGACGGACGACGTGCAGGCCCCAAGTCAGACGAAGACGCACGAGGCGCTGGGCTGGGCGCTGCGGCACGGCGTGGCGGAGGCGGACCTGCTGGCCTTGCTGGGCCGCATTCACGATGTGAACTTCTGGCCGGGCACCTCGACGCTGCCGCTGCTGAACCTCGCCATCGATCGGGACGCGCCGCCCACCTTCGTCCGGGCGCTGCTCCAGGCGGGCGCGCTGCCGGACGACCCGCGTTAC
This sequence comes from Deinococcus sp. JMULE3, assembly GCF_013337115.1. Taxonomy (NCBI): domain Bacteria; kingdom Thermotogati; phylum Deinococcota; class Deinococci; order Deinococcales; family Deinococcaceae; genus Deinococcus; species Deinococcus sp. JMULE3. The sequence goes on along the minus strand of NZ_SGWE01000004.1, from coordinate 2,051,916 downwards.
TGGCTGCCGCTGCTGCACAGCGTGGACGTGGAAGGACAGGCGTACAAGGATGGGCGCCGCGCGCCGCGCACGGACGTGCTGGACCTGCTCGTGGCGCGCGGCGCGCAGCCGGGGCAGGCGGACCGGCGCGGCGTGACCGCCCGCGAGATCGCCACGGCGTACGGGCTGCGGGTGGTGCTCAACCGCCTGGAACAGCTGGGCGCCTAGAGACGTAACGATCAGGGACGTAACGGGGAACGGAGGGGAGTCATGGCGTACAAGGACTACTACGACGTGCTGGGCGTGTCGCGCGGCGCGTCCGACGCGGACATCAAGAGTGCGTACCGCAAACTGGCCAAGCAGTACCACCCGGACAAGAACGCCGGGGACGAGAAGGCCGCCGAGCGGTTCAAGGAGATCGGCGAGGCCTACGCGGTCCTCAGCGACCCGGAAAAACGCAAGGTGTTCGACCAGTTCGGGCACACCGGGCAGGTGCCCCCCGGCTACCAGGGCGGCGGGTTCCAGGGTGGGGACTTCGCGGGCTTCGACGGGTCGCAGTTCAGCGACTTCTTCCAGGGGCTGTTCGGCGGGGCCGGGCGTCGGGGCGGCGCGGGCTTCCAGGGGGGCGCGCAGGTGAACCTCGAGGATCTGCTCGGCGGCGGCCTGGGCGGCGCGGGGCAGAGTCGCCGCTTCGTGCAGAACGTGGAGGGTGAGCTGCAGGTCACGCTGGAGGAGGCCTTCAGCGGCTCCGACGAGGTCATCAACGTGGACGGCAAGCGCCTGAGCCTGCGCGTCCCGGCGGGCACGCGCGACGGCGCGCGGCTGCGGCTGGCCGGGCAGGGGCCGGGCGGCGGGGACGTGCTGCTGACCATCCGCGTGCTGGAGGACGCCCGCTTCGATCTGGACGGCGACCACCTGACCACCAGCGTGGACGTGCCTGCGCCCGTCGCGGCGCTGGGCGGGGACGTGACCGTGCAGACCCTGAGTGGCAAAGGGAACCTGAGCGTGCCCCCCGGCAGCAGCGGTGGGCGGCGTATGCGTCTGCGCGGGCAGGGCTGGCCGAAGAAGGACGGCACGCGCGGCGACCTGTACGTGCGCCTGAACGTCACCGTGCCTGCCACCCTGAGTGACGAGCAGAAGGAGCTGTACCGCAAACTGCGCGACCTCGGGTAACACCACCAGTGAAACGCCCCCGACCAGATCGGCGGGGGCGTTTCTGTTGCGGCTTTACTTCCCGGTCTGATCGATCAGCTCCTCGCTGAGGGTCCACAGGCGGCGGGCGCTGTCCGCGTCGAGCGCGTGGGGTTTGTACCCGAACAGCGGGTTGGGGCTGGCCTCGTCCAGCGGGGTGCTCTGCTGGAGGTCCTCAAGGAACAGGCCGCCCACGCCGTCCAGTTCGGGCGCGGTGGCCGCCCAGACGCTGGTGCTGGCGCCCTGCGCGGGGGTCTTGAAGGCGGGGTTGGGCACGCCATTCTCGTCCACCCAGCCGCGCCGCTGCGCCTCGCCTTCGGGCATGTGCTTCTGCAGCCCGGTCATGATCCCGCCGGGGTGGACGGCGTTCGCGGTGACGCCCTGGTCGGCGTAGCGGCGGTTGAGTTCCACGGCGAACAGGGCGTTGGCGGTCTTGCTCTGCCCGTACGCCTGCCAGGGCTCGTACGGGGTGCTCTGGAAGTTCGGGTCGTCCCAGCGGATGTCACTGATGCGGTGGCCGCTGCTGCTCAGCGACACCACGCGGGCGGGCGCGGCGGCCAGCAGGGCGGGCATCAGCAGCCGCGTGAACTGGAAGTGCCCCAGGTGGTTCGTGCCGAACTGGGTCTCGAAGCCGTCGGCAGTCTGGCCCTGCGGGGTGGCCATGACGCCCGCGTTGTTGATGAGCATCCTGATCTGTGGGGCGAGCACGAGGATCTCTCCGGCGGCCTGCCGGACCGACGCGAGTGAGGACAGGTCAAGGTGCAGCACGTGCACATCGCTGTTGCCGGTGGCCTGGGCGAGGTCACGGGCGACCTGCTGGCCGCGTGCGGTGTCGCGGACGGGCATGATCACGCGCGCCCCGGCGCTCAAGAGGGCGCGGACGGTCTCGACGCCCAGGCCGGAGGCGCCGCCGGTCACGACGGCGGTCTGCCCGTGCAGGTCGGTGTCCTTCAGGAGGTCGGCGGCGTCGGCGCGGGGGGCCAGTGGGCTCTTGATCGGGGTCATGGGGACACCGTAGTCCTTCGCGTGCGCTCGAAGTCAACACCAGGGTCACAGCATGGATGAACGCTCAAGAGGGGCGGCCCAGGACCAGCCCGGGCCGCCCCCTCTGCCTCAATTCAGATCGTGGGCTGGCTGATGCCCTGAAGCGCCTTCTCGTCCGCGCCGCCACTGGTGCGCGTGGCGAGGTCCGCGAGGCTCACGATCCCCACGACCTTCGCGCCGTCCGTGACGGGCAGGCGGCGCAACTGGCGGTCCGCCATGGCCTTCGCGGCGTCCTGCACGCTGGCGCCCGCGTCCATGGTGAACACGCTGCCGGTGGCGTAATCGGTCGCGGCGCTGCCCAGGTCGTGCCCGTACGCCACGGCGCGAATGACGATGTCCCGGTCGGTGATGATGCCGCTCAGCGTGTCGCCGTCTATGATCAGCACGTTGCCGATGTCCTGCTCGCGCATCAGCGTGGCGACCTCCTTCAGGGTGGCGCGGGGGTCGGTGGTGGTCAGGTCGGTGGTCATGATGTCGCGCAGGGTGGTCATGCCCTGACCGTACCGCCCGGCCCCGCGGGCTGCATGGGAGCTTCCCCAAGCCGGGCAGGGAAAGCCTTGAGGCAACGAACAGGGCCGCCCACGCAGGTGCGCCGGCGGCCCGGAAGAGGTGCGATTACTTCATCAGCCAGTCGAAGGCGGTCTTCATCAGCATGTTGCGGCTGTTGGGCGTCAGGCCTTCCATCCCGAAGCCCATGGTGACGGTGCGGTACTTCCCGGCGTCGTTCGCGACGATCGCCCCGGCGTTCTCACCGGCGGACTGGGCGCTGACGCGCGGGCGGTTCTGCCCCTGCGCCTGGGTGTTCCCGCCGAAGATCTGGCCCAGGACGGTGTTCACGACGCTGGCGGCCAGCTGCTCGACCAGCCCGCGGGGTTCCTTGACCTTCTGCGCGGCGCGGTTCCTGTTGGGGTCCACGCGGATGCTCTGCGCGGTGATCGTCCCGGCGGTCGCGTTGGCGGTGCCCCACGAGGCGACCACGCTGCTGCCGCCCTGGTCGGCGATCACGTCGGGGTAATACTGGTTGGCGGCGCTGCCCTGGGCGTTCAGGGTGAAGGCGGTGTTGCCGAAGGCGCCGCGCGTCACGAATTTCGCCTGGCCGCTGCTGTCCGCCACGAAGCGCGTCTTCAGGATGCCGGTGTAGAAGGCACTCGTGCCGATGTCGTAGCCGATGTCCTGACCGGTGATGAGCAGGTTGCCGCCGCCCGCCACGTACTGCTGCAGGGTGTTCTGGTCGGCGGGGGTGATGGTGTTCTGGTACTGCTCGCCGGTCGCCCACACGACGATGTCCGCGCGCCTGAGTTCACTCAGCGGCACCTGGCCCTGGCTCTGGGTGTTCCACACGAACGCCCCGCCGGTCGCGGCGTTGGCCTTGATGGCGTCGCGCAGCGCGGCCGTCACGTCCGGTCCCTGGCCCATGTCGTCATCCACGAGCATGACGGTGGGTTTCTTGCCAGTGCTGGGTGCGGGCGCAGGAGTCGGGGCAGGGGCCGGGGTGGGCGCGGGCGTGCCGGGGCGGTCCTTGATGAAACAGCCCTTCTTCAGGCCGGGGGCGGGGTCGCGGCCCCACTCGGCGACCGTGCAGTTGAAGCCGTCCGTGCCGACGCCCGTCAGGTACTTCCCGGCGGTGCCGAAGGCGGCGTCCTTCTGCCCGCTGAAGTTGCACTTGCTGCCTTCCAGCGCGCACAGGCTGTACCCGGCCGGACCGGTCGGCGCCGGAGCGGGCGTGGGAGCGGGGGCCGGAGTAGGCGCTGGGGTGGGCGTGGGCGTCGGGGCGGGGGTCGGTGCCGGGGTCGGTGCCGGGGTGGGGGCAGGCGTGGGGGCCGGGGTCGGTGCTGGCGTCGGGGCGGGGGTCGGTGCAGGGGCTGGTGCAGGGGCCGGAGCACTCACGTTGACACCCAGCTTGCCCATCGCGCCGGGCACGCTGATCAGGCCGAAGCCGACGTTGTTGTTCTTGCTGCCCGCGTTGCTGGCGCTGGTGTACAGCGCGTTCTTCACGGCGTCCACGCTGGTGCCGGGTTTCGCCGAGAGCATCAGTGCCACCGCACCCGCCGCGATCGGGCTGGCCTGCGAGGACCCGCTCAGCGCGCCGTACTTCGCACCGGGGAAGGCGCTGGTGATCTCCACGCCCGGCGCGGCGATGTCGGGCTTCACGAACACGCCCTTGATGATGCTGTTCCAGTTCACGGGACCGCGGCTGCTGAAGCTGGCCACCTGTCCGTCCTGGCCCACGGCGCCCACGCCGATCGCATCGGGCAGGTTGCCGGGGCTGCCGGTGCTGGCCGAGGTCGGCCCGAAGTTCCCGATGGCGAACACCGGCACCACGCCCGCCTTGAGCATGTTCTGCACCGGCACGATGAACTCGTCGTACGTGCCGGGAATGCCCAGGCTCATGTTCACGACGTCGGCGCCGTCGTCGGTGTCGGCGTTGTTGTCCGGGTCCAGCACATACTGCATGCCCGCGATGACCTGCGCGAAGGTGCCCTCGTTGTTCGGGAGGACCAGCGCGCTGATGACCTTGGCGCTGGGCGCCACGCCCACAGTGTCGCCGACCAGCAGGCCCGCCGTGTGCGTGCCGTGGTTGGTGGTGTCGCGCGCGGCGGCGTTCGGGACGCGGTCCCCGTCCGCGTTGAACTCCGCGAACGCGGCGACCTTGCCGTTCAGCTGGGGGTGGCTGGCGTCGATGCCGCTGTCCAGGTGCCCGATCTTGATGCCCTGGCCCTTGAACCCGGCGGCCCACGCCTGCGGCGCGCCGATCTTCGCGAGGTGCCACGCCTCGCCGGGCGCGGCGGCGGCGGCGCTCAGGGCGACGGCCCGCTGCGGCTTGGGAATCTGCACCTTGAAGTTCTCGAACACGTCACTGACGAAGGGCAGCAGGGCCAGGGCCCGAGCCTGCACGGGCGTCATGGGCAGGTAGATGCTCTGATCGAGCCACAGCTGGGTGGCCTGACCGCTCTTGAGGGCCTGATTGATGAATCCGGCGGATGGTCCCAGCGCGGCGAGTTTGCTGTTCAGCTGCGCCCGGAGGTTCTTGAACTGCGCGCGTCCCCGCGCGTCGTTGGCGAACTGGAAGCGCACGATGACGCCGACCTTGGTCTGGTCGCCCTTCTGGGCGCGTTGCAGCAGACCGGGGGAGATCCGGCCCGCTTCTGCCTGGCTCAGGCCGCCCAGGGTCAGGGCCGCGCCAAGCATCAAGAGGTTTCGCTTCTTCATGAGGCCCAGCGTAGGCGGTCGCGCGTGACGGCCCCTGAATGGAACGTGAGGACACCTTGACGTCCGGTCAGGCGCTCATCAGGCGGGCGTGCAGGAACCGCCCCCCGCCGGTCCAGCGGTGGACGTCCGCGGGCACGGCCATACGCGGGCGGTTCAGCGGGTGTACTCGACGATCAGTTCGCGGTCGAAGTCGTCCACCCGGCGGTCGATCATGCTCTTGCGCCGGTAGCTGAGCACGACCCGGCCGCTGCTCAGGTGCAGGAGGTTCAGGGTGCCGCGAACGCCGTTGCCGATCTGGGCGTTGTTGCCGTTCATGAGCCACTGGAAGCCGCTGCGGACCAGCAGGCCGCGTTCCGGGTCGTCATTGGCGGGAACCGCGACCGGGCGGGCGCTGAAGCCCTCGGGGCCGCGCATCTCGCCGGTTTTCAGGTCGATGCTGACGCCCTTCAGGACGCCGTTCATGTACGGGCCGTCACTGAAGGTGACGCGGCTGCTATCCCGACTGACGTTCAGGCGGAAGGTCTTGCCGGTGGAGGCCAGGGTACTCTGGAAGACGATGTAGCGCTTGAATTCCTCGGGGCTGACGTTCAGGCGCTTGTCGTAAGTGGGGGCGACGCCGCGCGCGGCGGACGCGGTGACCTGCCGCAGCGCCTCGCGGTCCCCGCCGGCGCTGGCGACGACCAGTTCAAGCGCGACGGTGGAGATACTGGGGCGCCGCTCGAGCAGCGTGACGGTCTGCCCGGTCTGCGGGAGCAGCGCGGCGATCTTCGACTGCCATCCGCTGGGCAGGAGGGGAGGGGTGACACTGGCGACGCTGGCGGCGGCACCCAGTGCGCCCAGCGTGACCATGACCCATGTGGTGTACCCCGCCGCTCTCATTCAACGTGAGGATAGAGCGGCAGGGTGAGAGTTTCCCGCTGTCACGCGGGCCGAAGATGAATGCGGCGGTCAGCCCCGGATCAGCCGACCGGAGCGGACCGCACGCGTGTGGACCGTGAACGGAGTGGTCGGTCAGGCCTTGCCGACGCTGCCGAGCACGCGCATCTTGTGCTCGATGACCTGGCTCATGACGTCTCTCGCCGGGCCGAAGATCTTGCGGGGGTCGAATTCCTTGGGGTTGGCCATGAGGGCCTCGCGGATGCCGACGGTGCTGGCGAGGCGCAGGTCAGTGTCCACGTTGACCTTGGCGATGCCGAACTGCGTGGCGCGCTGCAGGTCCTCGTCGGCGATCCCGGCGGCCTCACCGATCTGCCCGCCGGCGGCGCGGAAGCGCTCGACGATCTCCTGCGGCACGCCGCTGCTGCCGTGCGCGACGAGGGGAATGCCGGTGAGGCTGGCGATCTTCTCGATGCGGGCGTGGTCGATGTAGGGGCGGCCCTTGCCCTTGAACGCGCCGTGGCTGGTGCCGATGGCGATGGCGAGGTAATCGGTGCCGGTCTGCTCGATGAACTGCACGGCTTCCTCGGGGTCGGTCAGGAAGGCGTCCTTCTCGTCCACGACGATGTGTTCCTCGATGCCACCCAGGCGGCCGAGTTCGCTTTCCACGCTGATGCCCATGGCGTGCGCGGCTTCCACGACTCGTTTCGTTTCCTTGACGTTCTCGTCGAAGGAGTGGTGGGAGGCGTCGATCATGACGCTGGTGAAGCCCATCTTGATGGCCTTCAGCGCGCTCTCGTACGAGCTGCCGTGGTCGAGGTGCAGCGCGACGGGCACGGTGGCCCGCTTGGCGAGGTCGATGACGATGTTGGCGAGGTCCTGGCCGCCGTACTTGATGGCGCCCTCGCTCATCTGCACCATGACGGGGCTGCGCAACCGCTCGGCGGTGTGGATGATCGCCTGGGTGATCTCCATGTTGTTGGTGTTGAACGAACCGACGCCGTACTGGCCAGCGCGGGCGGGAATCAGGATGTCGTTACCGGTGACGAGCATGTGAATACCTCCTTGAGCGTCCCCACTCTACCCGGAGTGACCGTGATCACACTCGGGGGCCGTCCACATGACTGGGCCGCGCGGGGTAGACAGGGGACTACCATGCGGGCATGACCACCCCCTCCCCCGCCCCGCTGGCCTTCGATCTGGACGGCACGCTGTCGCGCCGCGCGCAGAGCATGACGGCCAGCGCCATCCGCGAGATCCTGAAGGTCACGCAGCAGCCGGACGTGATCAGTTTCGCCGGGGGCCTGCCCGCGCCGGAGCTGTTCCCGCTGGACGAGGTGCGCGCCGCGAGCAACCGCGTGCTGGACGTGTACGGCCCGGCGGCGCTGCAGTACTCGACGACCGAGGGCCACGCGCCGCTGCGCGAGTGGATCGGCGCGCAGGCGGGCATCCCGGCGCGGAACGTGCAGATCGTGACGGGCAGCCAGCAGGGCCTGGACCTGCTGGGCAAGGTGCTGATCGACGAGGGGGACGTGGTGCTCGTGGAGGCCCCCACGTACCTGGGCGCGCTGCAGTCCTTCCAGCCGTACCTGCCCAGGTACGTGCAGGTCCCCACCGACGACGGTGGCATCGACGTGGACGCGCTGGAGGAGGTGTTGAAGACCACGCGCGCGAAGCTGCTGTACGCCGTGCCGAACTTCCAGAACCCCACCGGCCGCACCCTGAGCGCCGAGCGCCGCCGCCGCCTCGTGGAACTCACGGCGCAGCACGGCGTCCTGCTCATCGAGGACGACCCGTACGGGCAGCTGCGCTTCACGGGCGAGGCCGCCCCCAGCCTCTACAGCCTGGGCCTGGACCTGCACGGCGACGCGGACCGCAACCACGTCATCTACTCCAGTTCGTTTTCCAAGACGCTGGTGCCGGGCCTGCGCGACGCGTGGGTGCAGGCGGCCGCGCCGATCATCAATAAACTCATCCAGGCGAAGCAGGGCGCGGACCTGCACACGCCGACCTTCAACCAGATGATCATCTCGGAACTCGTGGACAGCGTGCTGCCGCGTCAGATCGAACGGGTGCGGCAGGCGTACGGCGAACGCGCCCGCCTGATGCTGGAGCGCATCCACGCGGACTTCCCGGCCGGGGTGCAGTCCACCACGCCCGAGGGCGGCATGTTCCTGTGGCTGACCCTTCCGCACGGCGTGGACACCCAGGCATTGCTGCCCCGCGCCGTACAGCGCAAGGTCGCGTACGTGCCCGGCAGTCCCTTCTATGCGCTGGGAGGCGGGGAGAACACCATGCGCCTCAGTTACAGCAACGCCACGCCCGAGCAGATCACGCGGGGCATCCACGCGCTGGGCGACACGCTGCGCGAGGCGCTGGCCGGGAGCTGAGCGTCCCGTATCATCAGGCGCGATGAGTGACGCACCGCTTGGCGTGTTCGACAGTGGCGTGGGCGGCCTGAGTGTCCTGGGGGACCTGCGGCGGGCGCTGCCGGGCGAGGACCTGCTGTACCTGGCGGACACGGCGCACGTGCCGTACGGCGCGCGGCCCGACGGGGAGATCCGTGACCTGACGGCGCGGGCGGTGTCGGCGCTGCACGCGCGGGGCGTGAAGGGTGTGGTGGTGGCGTGCAACACCGCGTCGGCGTTCAGCCTGGGCGACCTGCGTTCGCGCTTCGACATGCCGGTGATCGGGCTGGTCCCGGCGGTGAAACCGGCGGTCCTGGCGACCCGGTCGGGGGTGGTGGGCGTGCTGGCGACGCCGGGCACGATGCGCGGGACGCTGCTGGCGGACGTGATCCGCGAGTTCGCGGACCCGGCGGGCGTGCAGGTGCTGAAGGCCGTCAGTACGGAACTGGTTCCGCTGGTGGAGGCCGGGCAGGCGGAGTCCGCGCGGGCACGTGAGGTGCTGCGAGAGATCCTGACCCCGCTGGCAGAGGCCGGGGCGGATGGGCTGGTGCTGGGCTGCACGCACTACCCGTTCCTGGCGGGCAGCATCCGCGCGGAGTTCGGGGAGACGTTCACGCTGCTGGACAGTGGCGCGGCGGTCGCACGGCACACCCGGCGGGTGCTGGAGGAGCGCGGCCTTGCTGAGCGCACGCACCTCGGGCGGGACCGAGGCGTTCCTCGTGACGGGTGATCCCGCGCAGGCCGCGCCGGTCGTCACGGACCTCCTGTCCCGTGCGCTGGGGGCCGCGAACGTGCAGAATGAGGGGGAAATTCACCGGGCTCCGCCCAGAATCGAGCGCATACAGACATGACCCAGCCCATCCGCGAAGGCCGCGACCTCCTCACGCCCCGTCCCATCACCGTCAAGCGGGGCGTGAACCCGCACGCGCCCGGCAGCGCGCACCTGATCATGGGCCGCACCGAGATCCTCGCGACCGTGACCCTGGAAGAGAAGCCCGCGCCGCACATGCGCGGCAGCAAGGAGGGCTGGCTGACCGCCGAGTACTCCATGCTGCCCCGCGCCACCAACGACCGGCAGGCCCGCGAGCGGAATCTGCAGAACGGCCGCCGTCACGAGATCCAGCGGCTGCTGGGCCGCGCGCTGCGCGCCGGGATGGACTTGCGTCACTTCCGCAACCAGACGCTGTACGTGGACTGCGACGTGCTGGTCGCGGACGGCGGGACGCGCGTGGCGAGCATCCTGGCGGGGCACGCGGCGCTGCATGACTTCTGCGACCGCCTGATCCAGAAGGGCCGCCTGACCGACTGGCCCATCTCGCGCAACATCGGGGCGGTCAGCGTCGGACTGGTCGGCAGCGAGATCCGCGTGGACCTGGATTACGCCGAGGACAAGGTGGCCCGCGCGGACCTGAACGTGGTCGCCACGAGTGACGGCCTGATCGTCGAGGTGCAGGGCGGAGCGGAAGAAGGCGTCCTGACGCACGACGAGTACGTGGGGATGCTCGCCACCGGCACGCGCGCCGTGCAGGACATCATGGCCGACCTGACCCGGCAGCTGTCGGTCATCCAGGGCATGTAATAAGAACCCCGGTTGAAAGGTCTGCAAAATCTTTCAACCCGAGCGGATGCGACTCGCAGAGCTGCGCAGCAGAGAAGGAGAGAAACGGGTTCCGGGCGTGGAGTTGGCAACCCGGTGCAGTTGCGGGTTGTTAACGAAACAGACGGAATTCGTATGAGCCCACCTCCGCTTCACTGAAGGCTTGCCCAAGCGCGGGGGCGCGCGAGGGCCGGGCGTGCCTGCGCTAGACTCCGGGACAGTTCAAGGAGGGCAAGGCATGAGTGTGACGAGATTCATCGGGCGGGCGCTGCTCGCGAGCATCTTCATCAAGAACGGCCTGGATCACCTGCAGAACCCCGACCCGATCGTGCGCGCGGCGCGCGGCGCGGAGGTGCCGGAGCCCGAACTGGCCGTGAAGGTCAACAGTGGCGTGATGGTCGGCGCGGGCGCGCTGATGGCGGCCGGGTTGATGCCACGCGCGGCCAGCCTCGCCCTGGCGACCAGTCTGATTCCCACCACCGTGATCGGCCACCCCTTCTGGGACAAGCAGGGCAAGGAGCGGCAGCAGCAGCAGGCGCAGTTCCTGAAGAACCTCGCGCTGTTCGGTGCGCTCCTGATCGTCAGCAAGGAGTAGAAGGTTGAAAGGTGATGGTTGATAGACGGGAGCACCCTCTGTCAACCATCAACCGTTCACCATCACCCTCTACAGCACGCGGAGGCGGTAGAACACCCCGGCAACGGCCACGGCGAGCGCCACGGCGAGGCCGAGCACGATCCAGATGCCTTCCGGGTTGTCGTGGAAGGGCACGGGGACGTTCATGCCGAAGATGCTGGTCACCAGGGTCGGGATGGCGACCAGGATGGTCGTCACGGTCAGGACCTTCACGACCTGATTGACGTTGTTGCTGATGACGCTGGCGAACGCGCCCGCCATGCTGGTCAGGATGTTGCTGGCGATGGACGCCATCTCGATGGCCTGCAGGTTCTCGATCAGGACGTCGTCGAGCAGGTCGCTGTCCTCCTCGTACATCTCGAAGATGCGGTCGCGTTTGACGCGTTCCATCATGGCCTCGTTCGCCTTCAGGCCGGTCAGGAAGTACACGAGGCTCTTCTCGAGCTTCAGGAGGTTCAGCAGCTCGCGGTTCTGCTGGCTGTTCTCCAGTTTGTCCTCGATGGCGTCCACGCGCTTGTTGATCTGCCGCACGTCGATCAGGAACCGCTGGGCGTTGCGCAGGAACAGCTGCAGCGTCAGGCGGTTCTTCTTGACGGTGCTGACGCGGCGCACCAGGCCGCCCAGCACGTCCTTGATGACCGGGTTCTCCGGCAGGGCGCACACGGTCACGAGGCAGTGGTCGGTGTGCAGGATGCCCAGCGGGACGGTGTCGTAGGGGATGTCGCTGTCCTCGGGCAGGCGGTAGCTGGTCTGCATGATGATCAGCAGCTGCCCGTCCTCCCGTTCGAAGCGGGAGCGTTCGTCCGGGTCGAGCGGGTACGACAGGTAGTCGAGGTCCAGGCCGGTCTCGCGGGCGACCCGGGCGAGTTCTTCCGGGCTGGGGTCGGCGGCGTTGATCCAGCAGCCGTCGATGTACCCGTCAATCGTGTTCAGTTTGCCGCCGACGCTGCGGTAGTACGTCAGCATGCGCGGCCTTCAGGGTGGGGCATGGGGCGACCTCCGGGGATGGGTGGGGCGTGGTCAGAGGTCGACTGGGCGGTTCGCCGTCCAGGGTGTGGGGGTCTGGGGTCACGTCATCACCTCCTCGGGGGCCGCGCGCCCGTGTGGGGGCGCAGCGGGAGTCATGCTAGCCCCGCCGGGCCGGACGGGGCAAGGGGAGAACGCCCCTCCCCCACCGGCCGGGGTCGGTCACAGCGGCGGGCCGCCCGCCTGTGCGTGCTCGCGCGGGTGCGGTCAGTGGCGCTCGGCGAGCACCTCGATCTCCACGCGGACGTCGCGGGGCAATCGGGCGACCTGCACGGTGCTGCGCGCGGGGTACGGGGCGGGGAAGTGCGTCTCGTACACGGCGTTCATGGCGGCGAATTCGTTCATGTCGGCCAGGAACACCGTGGTCTTCACGACCCGCGCGAGGTCGGTCCCGGCGGCGGCCAGCACGGCCTTGAGGTTCGCGATGACCTGTTCGGTCTGCTCGGTGATGCCGCCCTCGACCAGGGTCCCGTCGGGCGTGAGGGGAATCTGGCCGCTGGTGACGACCAGATTGCCGAACACGGCAGCCTGGCTGTACGGGCCGATGGCGGCCGGGGCGTCGGGCGTCTGGATGATGTCTTTCATGCGGGCAGCATACCCGGCGGCGGGGCTGTTAGCGGGTCTGCGTGACGCTCCGTTCGCGGGCCGGGACTGGCGCAGCCTGGAGGCTCGCGGCGGGCGCGCCGAGCGGCGTGTGCGCGCGGCGGCGCTGCGTGAGGCGCTGCCCGATCAGCAGCGCGATCAGGACGACGGTGCCGATGGCGCCGATGACGGTGCGGCGTTCGGGGACCAGCATGATGCCCAGCAGCGTGAAGTACGCGATCATCAGCAGCAGGTACGTCATGAGGCTGTTGCCGCGCTGGGTGCTGAGCAGCACGTCGATGTACATGGGGCCGTCGTCGCGCCGGGCGGGCAGCGGGTAGGCGGGCAGGGGGGCGTCGCGCTGCACGTCCACGATCAGCGCGGTGATGTTGTCGGGGCCGCCGCCGTCGTTCGCGGCGTTCACGAGCAGGCGGGCGGTCGTCTCGGGCGGCAGGGGCCGGGCGAGCAGGGCGCACAGTTCCTCGTCGGTGACGACGCTGCTCAGGCCGTCGCTGCACAGCAGCAGGCGGTCCCCGGCCTGGATGGGCAGACCGTGCAGTTCCAGCCGGACGCGTTCCTCGCCGCCCAGGGCGTTGCTGACGACGCTGCGCCACTGGTGGTCGCGCGCCTCGGCCTCGGTCATGTGGCCCAGGCGGACCTGTTCGGCCACCCAGGAGTGGTCCTCGGTCAGGCGGTGCAGTTCGGCGCCGCGCAGCAGGTAAGCGCGGGAATCCCCGACGTGCGCGATGAGGACGGCGCCCCGGTCGACCAGCGCGGCCATCAGGGTGGTGCCCATGCCGACGTACTCACCGACGGCGTGCCTGAGCACGGCGAGATTCGCGGCCTGCACGGCCTGCGCCAGGCGGGCCGGTGGGGTGCCGCGCCCGTCGAGGTAGCTCTGGCTCAGCGCGTCCAGCGCGAGGTTCGCGGCGAGTTCCCCGGCGGCGTGTCCGCCCATGCCGTCGGCGACGGCGTACAGGCCGCCCTGCGGCAGGTCCAGGGCCAGGGCGGCGTCCTGGTTCACGCCGCCCTGCCGCTGCCGACCGACGTCGGTCAGCAGACCGGACGTCAATGAGGGCGTCGCGGGGGCGCGCATGAGTTCAATATAAGCCACCTGACTGGCGGTTCGGGTGCAGACCCGTCACCCGGCGTCGCGGGGGGGAGTTGCGCCGCCGCGTGAAGTTCGGTGAAGGCCCGAACGCACGCCGGGTCGAACAGCGTCCCGGCGTGCTGGCGCAGGTACTGCAGGGCGTCCCCGTCGGTCCAGGCGGGTTTGTAGGGCCGGGCGCTGATCAGCGCGTCGAAGGCGTCCACGACCCGCACGATCCGTCCGCCCAGCGGGATGTCCGGGCCGCGCAGCGCGCGGGGGTAACCGCTGCCGTCCCAGCATTCGTGGTGGGACAGCGCGATCTGCGCGGCGAGGTGCAGCAGCGGGCCGCCGTCGGCCGCGCCGGGCTGCGTGAGCAGCTGCGCGCCCAGGGTGGTGTGCGTGGCGATGATGTCCCGCTCGTCGGGGGTCAGCGGGCCTTCCTTCAGGAGGATCGAGTCGGGAATGCCGATCTTGCCGACGTCGTGCAGCCGGGCGGCCAGTCCGAGCTCCTCGGCCTGGGGGGCGGGCAGGCCCAGGTGGCGGGCGACGGCGCCCGTGGCGTCCCCCACCCAGCGGGTGTGGGGACCCAGCGGCGCGTCGCGGAACTCGGCGGCGCTGGCGAGCAGGTCGATCACGGCCCGCTGGCTGCGCCTCAGTTCCAGCGTGCGGGCCTGCACGATCGCCTCGAGTTCGTCGTTGCGCTGCCGGTGCAGTTGCGCCTCGTGCCGGGTGACGTCCAGGGCCACGCGGGCCTGCGCGGCGCGGGCGCGTTCCTGCTGGTGCCCGCGCCGCGCCTGCGCGTCGAGCTGATGGTACTGACGGTGATGCGCCAGCGCCTGGGGGTAGTCGCCCAGGTGCGCGCAGACGTCACTGCCCACGAGGTGCAGCTCGGCATGCTCGTGCGGGTGGGCGGGCGAGGCGGGATCGCGCAGGGCCTCCTGCACGAGGGCCTGCGCCTCGGCGGGGCGGCCCAGCAGCAGCGCGGCGCGGGCCTGGGTGGCCTGGGTGCGCAGCGCGGCGCGCCCCTGCCCCCCGGCGCGCAGCAGGGGCGTGGCCTGTGCGGCGGCGTGCAGCGCAGCCTCGGGCTGCTGCTGGTGCAGGTGCAGCAGCGCCAGGGTCGCCCAGCTCTCCCCGCCGAGCGGTTCGCTCGGGGCGAGCGCCGCGAGTTCGCGGGTGCGGGCGCCCAGCGCGGCCGGCTGTTCGTGCGGCGGGAGGTCCAGTTCGGCCAGGGTCAGGCGGATCAGGGTGCGGGTCAGGCCGGGCTGCCGGTGTGCGCGGCGCAGCCCGAGGCTGGCGCGCAGGGTGTCGCACGCGGCGTGCAGGTCGCCGTGCGCGGCGTGCAGGGTAGCGAGGTCGTCCAGCAGGTCGAGTTGCAGTTTCAGGTCGCCCGCCGTGCGGGCCAGGCGCAGCGCGAGCGCGAGGTACTCCTGCGCGGCGGTCCCGTCGTCGAGGTTCAGGTGGGCGCAGGCCGCCTCGCGCCACACGCAGGCCTGCGCGTGCGGATCGTGTCCGAGGTACGCGACGCTCTCGAGCAGCGCCCCGATCGCCTCGCGCGGGCGGCCCAGGCGGTTCAGCGCGGCGCCCTGGGCGTGCAGCGCGGCGGCGAGTCCCTCGTCGTCCCCTGCCTGCCGGGCCTGCTCGTCGCGGCGCCGGGCGTCGCGCAGGGTCACCTCCCAGCGCTGACGGTCCGGGAGGCTCAGGGCGTCCGGGGGTCCGCAGGGCAGGCTGGTCCAGGTCATGCCTGCGTCATCACATCACCCGCAGGGTGAAAACGCATTCACCTGACAGGTGGCCCCCCGCCGGGTGGGGCCCCGGTCCGCGCTCAGGTAAGCTGCTCGCGCAGCCACAGCATCAGCGCCTCGGCGCTGGCGGGGTTGGTCGCCAGCGGGATGTCGTGCACGTCGCACAGGCGCACCAGGGCGCTCACATCCGGTTCGTGCGGCTGGGCGGTCAGGGGGTCGCGGAAGAAGAACACCGCCAGGACGCGTTCCTCGGCCAGCCGGGCACCGATCTGCTGGTCGCCGCCCAGCGGGCCGGACAGGACGCGTTCGACGCTCAGGCCGGTCTGTTTTTCCAGGATGCCGCCGGTCGTGCCGGTGGCGACCAGGTGGAACTGGCCCAGCACGTCCCGGTGGTTCAGGGCGAACAGGGCCAGTTCGAGTTTCTTCTTGTCGTGCGCGATCAGCGCCACCTGACGGCTGGGGTTGGGGGCCATGGGGGCGATTCTCGCACGCGCCGCGCGGCAGCCCTGGGGGGGCGGTTCAGGCAGCGTCCTCCAGTCGGATGCGGCGGTAACTGGCCTGCACGACGCACCACACGCCGTAGCACAGGGTCCCGAGCGCCACGGCGCCCAGCAGGACGTTCCCGGCGGGCTGGGTGCGCAGCCACGTCAGGGCCTCGCTGATGCCGACCGTCTCGCTCGCCTTGCGGTTCCAGGCGGCCAGCAGCGCGAACACGCCCATGATGACCATCAGCACGCCGCGCGAGGCGATGCCGACCTGACCGATGCGTTTCAGGAAGTCGCAGGTGCGCGCGGGCAGGTCGGTGAAGGTCACGCGTTTCATGAACTTCGCGCCGTAGGCGACGTACAGCTGATTGGCGGCGACGGCCAGCAGGATCAGGCCGCCCAGCGCCAGCCACAGCTGCCCGCCGGGGAGGTTCAGGACGGTCCCCGCCACCTGATCCTCGCTGTTCTGCGAGCGGGCGGCGTTCCCGGCCAGCGCCAGCCGCGCGGTGAAGAAGGCCAGACCCAGGTTCGCCACGCCGCTGAAGGCGTACCCGGCGCGCTTGACGATCCCCTTGGCCTCGTGCCCCTGGTCTTCGGGGTCCAGCGCGGCGCGGATCAGCTGCCACAGCGCGTAGCCGATCAGGCCCAGCGTGAGCAGCCAGATCAGCAGCGTGCCTGCCGGGAGGTCCTGCAACCGCAGCAGGGCGCCCTTGGTGTCGGTGGTGGCCCCGCCTCGACCCAGGGCGACACTCAGGGCCAGCAGGCCGACCGTGCCGTACACGACGCCCTTGCTGGCGTACCCGAAACGGGCCAGGGCCTCCAGCCAGGGCGCGGCGTGGCGGGTGGCGTGCGCGGCGGCCTGCTGCGCGCCCTCCACGCCGCCCTTGAGGGTACTGGCGGTCTGCTGGCCCATCTGTTTGAGGTCTGCCATGAGACCTTAAGTGTGTCCCGCGGGGAGAGCCGGTCGGGTGCGGCGGCCGTTCAGGGGCCTTGAACTGGCCTGGGGGTTTTCTTTACGTCCGCCCGGCGTGGCTGCTGTATTACTCGCCCGGCAGTTCTTCCTCGAAGGCGCTGACGTCCTCGAGGTAGTCGGCGATCCAGGCTTTCACGGTGGCCTGCGTGAACCCGCCGCGGATGGCCAGGGTGCTGTCCAGGTAGTAGCTGCCATCGTAGGCGTACGCCTGGGTGTAGTAGTTGCTGTTCCACTCGTTCACGACGTCCAGGTCGAGGTCCTCGGCGTCGCTGTAGTCCCAGGAGGTGCTGGCGGTGGCGCGGCTGCACACGCCGTTCTTGCAGGAGCTGAGCCACACCTGCACCTCGTGCCCGCCGCTGGTGAAGGTCATGGTGGGGTCGCGGTCGGCCTGGGCTGGTTCCATGGTGACCTTGTACCCGGCGGCCTTCAGGGCGGCCATGACGGCGGCGGGCGTGCCGGGCTGCACCTGCGTGACGGGCGCGGCGGCGCCCCCGGCGACAGCGGGCGCGGCGAGCGAGAGGACGAGGGTGGCGGCCAGCAGGGTGCGGGTCATGCCTCAGCGTACGCTGCCGGGTGCGGGGGCGTCCGGGCAGATGAGGCGGCTGCACCCGGTTCAAGTCTCTCCCTCCCATAACTCATGTTTTTCATGGTTGCTGCATGTCAACGTGAGGAGCATGACTGCGCCCAGCACCCCCTCCCCCACTCCGCGCCGCCGCCGCACCTTCGGGGTGTACATCGGCCGCTTCGAACCCCCCCATACCGCCCACCTCGCCGTGATGCTCGAAGCGCTCCAGAGCGTCCAGAAACTCATCGTCGTCATCGGCAGCGCCCGCGCCGCCCGCAACATCAAGAACCCCTTCACCGCCGAGGAACGCCAGGACCTCATCAGCCGCATGCTCCAGGACGCGGGCATCCCGAAACCCCGCGTGCTGTTCGTCCACGTCCGCGACTACCACTACAACGAAGCCCTGTGGCTCAGCGAGGTCCAGGCCGGCGTCACCGCCCACACGCGCGGCAGCAGCGACGTCGCCCTCATCGGCCACATCAAGGACGAGAGCAGCTACTACCTGCGCTCCTTCCCCGCCTGGGAATTCATTCCCACCCACGTCGTCAGCCCGCTCAGCGCCACCGACGTCCGCCGCGCCTACTTCGAGGGGCACCTGGACACCGTGCAGGGCATGGTGCCCCCCGCCGTCCACGCCTTCCTGACCACCTTCCGGACCACCCCCGACTACCGCGACCTGCGCGACGAGTACGAGTACCTCGCCCGCTACCGCGCCGCGTGGAAAGACGCCCCCTACCCCCCCATCTTCGTCACGACCGACGCCGTCATCACCCGCAGCGGTCACGTCCTCCTCGTGCGGCGCGGCGGGCTGCCCGGCCGGGGCCGCCTCGCCATGCCCGGCGGGTTCCTGGAGCAGAAAGAAACCCTCCTCGACTGCTGCGTCCGCGAGGTGCAGGAGGAAACCGGCCTGGGCAGCGGCCTCGACCTGAAAGCCGCGCTGCGCGCCCAGGCGGTCTTCGACTACCCCGACCGCAGCCTGCGCGGCCGCACCATCACCCACGCCTTCCACTTCGACCTCGGCATCGGGCAGCTCCCACGCCTCAGTGGCGGCAGCGACGCCAGCGAAGCCCTCTGGATGCCCCTGAGCGACGTCCTGGCCCGCCCCGAACTGTTCTTCGAGGACCACCACGCCATCATCGAACACTTCGTCATGCGCGGGTAGGCGCAGGTGCAGACCGGTCAGCGACGCGGACCTGGCATGCTGAGGTGGATGATCGGGACGCCCAGGTGACGCCGGACAAGCCGTACTACGTGTATGCCCTCAAGGACCCGCGCCAGCACCCGGCGCGGCCCTTCTACATCGGCAAGGGCACCGGCACGCGCGCACACGATCACCTGATCCGCCCGGACCACACCCCCAAGGGTGACCGCATCCGCGAGATCGAAGGAGCGGGCGCGCAGGTGCTCGTGAGCTATCTGGTGGAGCACCTGACCGAACCCGAGGCGCTGCGGCTGGAGGCGGAACTCATCGCGGCGTTCGGCACGCAGGCCAGCGGCGGCCTCCTGACGAACACCGTGCTGCCCTCGGGTCTGGGCGGCAAGGCGCGGCCCGGCCTGACCGTGCCCGCAGGCGCGCCGGAGAAGGCGCAGGTGGGCCTCACGCTGCTCAAGGACGCCGTGCTGGAGTTCGCGCAGGCCAACCCGGGCGGCGTGAAGAA
Organism: Deinococcus sp. JMULE3; assembly: GCF_013337115.1. NCBI lineage: Bacteria > Thermotogati > Deinococcota > Deinococci > Deinococcales > Deinococcaceae > Deinococcus > Deinococcus sp. JMULE3. The sequence goes on along the minus strand of NZ_SGWE01000004.1, from coordinate 2,032,856 downwards.
CGCCGAGGTGGCCAGCCTGCTGGGCCTGCGCAGCGACTACGGGGGCGGCTCGAAGGACTACCTCTCGTACAGCCTGCTGGGGCTGCTGATGCGCGAAGGAAAGATCGGGCGCAGCGGAAAAGGACGGCACGTCGCCCAAGTCAAATGAGCGCGCCCCACACCGGAGTGCGGGGCGCGCGGAGCGGGTGTGGGTTCAGCCCTTGACGGACCCGGCGAGCAGACCGCGCACGAAGTAGCGGCCCAGCAGGATGTACACGAGCAGGGTGGGCAGCGCGGCGAGGATCGCGCCCGCCATGGGCAGGTTCCAGCTGACGGCCTGTCCGCCCGCGAGCTGCGACAGGGCGTACGTGACGGGCTGGCTGGTGGTGTTGGTCAGGGTGGCGGCGAACAGGAATTCGTTCCAGACCTGCGTGAACTGCCAGATGATCACGACGACGAAGCCGGGGATGCTGATCGGGAAGATGACCCGGCCGTAGATCTGCCAGAAGCCCGCGCCGTCGATGGTGGCGGCCTCGATCAGGGCGTCGGGGACGTCGGCGTAGAAGTTGCGGAAGATCAGCGTGGTGATGGGGATGCCGTACACGACGTGCGCGAGGATCAGGCCCCAGATGCTGCCGTACAGGCCGAGGCTCTTGATGAACTGGAACAGGGGGATCAGGACGGCCTGGTAGGGGATGAACATCCCGAAGAGCATCAGGGCGAACAGGGTGTTGGCCCCGCGGAATTTCCATTTGCTCAGGGCGTAGCCGTTCAGGCTGCCCAGCAGGGCGCTGAGGATGGTGGCGGTGACGGCCAGGAACAGGCTGTTCAGGACGTTCCCGCCGATCTTGTTCCACGCTTCGCTGAAGCTGGCCCAGTTCAGCGCGGCGGGCCAGTGCCAGGTGGTGGCGAGGTTGATCGCGTCGGGGCTTTTCAGGGCGGTGGCGAACAACAGGTAGACCGGCACCAGGAAGAACAGCGCGGCCAGGATCAGCAGGGCGTACATGACGACCCGGCCGGGTTTGATGGCGCGGCGGGGCGCGGCGGTGGGGGTGGCGTTGGCGGGCGCGGTGGTGGTCATGCGTGGCCCTCCTCGGTGCGGAACTGGGAGCTGAGGTACGGGACGATCACGAATGCCACGAGGATCAGCAGGATGGTGCCGATCGCGGCGCCCAGCGCGAACTGGTTCTGCCGGAAGCTGGTGAGATACATGTTCAGCGCGGGCACGCTGGTGTTGATGTTGTCGGGTCCGGCCATGGCGTACACGAGGTCGAAGATCTTCAGGCTGATGTGCCCCAGGACGATCATGGCGCTCAGGGTGATCGGGGCGAGCAGCGGGAAGATGACGTGCTGGTACATGCCAATGTCGTTCGCGCCGTCCACGCGGGCGGCCTCGCGGAGTTCCTCGGGAATGCCGCGCAGACCGGCGAGGTACAGGGCCATGGTGTAGCCGCTCATCTGCCACACGGCGGCGATGATGATGCCGATCAGGGCGAGGTTGAAGCCGTGCAGTTCCGGGGCGGGCAGCATCTTGACGTTCGGGCCGATGAACAGCGCCCACAGGAACAGCAGCGCGGCGCATGCGGCGGCGACCAGGGTGCGGGTGCGGTCACCGCTGCGCGCGGCGCGCACGGCCATGACGGCCAGCACGAGGCCCACGACGCTGGCGGTCAGCAGCGGGAGTTTGTTCCAGTCGAATTTCCACAGGGCGTCGGTGCTGCTCAGCCAGCCGAAGGTGCTGGCCTCGCCGCCCAGCAGGGTGGGCGCCTGGTTCACGCCGCCGCCGGGTTGCAGCATCCAGCGCCAGATGGTGCCGGTCACGATGAACGACAGGCTCATGGGGAACAGGAAGATGGTGCGCCACAGGCCCTCTCCTTTCGGGTTACGGTCCAGGATCAGCGCGAGGCCCAGGCCCAGGCCCAGGCAGCCCAGGATGAAGAACAGCGTGAAGAAGATGGTACTGATCAGTTCCTGCCGGAAGCGCCCCTGGAGGAAGCCGGTGAACAGTTCCTGGTAGTTGGCCAGACCCACCCAGCGGATGATGGGGTCGAGCGCCAGAGCCTGGGCGGGGTCGTTGCCCCAGTCGGTCATGCTGACGTACACGCTGCGCGCGATGAAACCGTACACGAACACCGCGATCAGGATGATGCTGGGCGTCAGAACGGCGATGGACCACAGGCGGTCTTTACTCAGGCCTTTCATGCGGGCCTCCTTTCATGGGACGTGGAATGTGGGCTGTGGGGCGTAGGAAAAGCCGTTCCTACAGCCCACAACCCACATCCGACAGCCGGGGTTTACTTGCTGATGCCGGCGCGCACGGCCAGCTGCTGCGCGGCGGCGGCGGCGGCGGCGCTGTTGCGGCTGGACACGTACTGGTCGATCACGGCGCCGAAGGCGCTCATGAAGCTCTCGGGGGCGACGGCGCCGTGCACGAGGCTGCCGACGATCTTGTTGCTCTTCCAGTCGGCGGCGGCGCTCTTGCCGTAGGTGTTGTACTTGCTCAGGTCGCTGTCGGTGCGCGCGGCGATGGAGCCTTTCAGGGGGTTGAAGGCGTCCTGACCGGCCTTGCTGCCCATCAGTTTCAGCCAGTTCAGGGCCTCGGTGCGGTTCTTGGCGCCCTTGGGCAGACCGAAGGAGTCGGCGAGCATCACGAAGGTCTTGGTGGTGCCGGGGGCGGGCGCCCAGCCGAAGCCGGTGTTCGGGGCGAGTTTCTTGGTGGTCGCGAAGTACCCGGCGGCCCAGTCGCCCATCACGTTGAAGGCGCTGGTGCCGTCGATGACGCGGTCACTGGCCTGCTGCCAGCTGAGGCCACTGGCGTCCTTGTTGGCGCAGTCCATGACCTTGCCGAAGGTGGTGAAGCCCGCGACGACCTTGGGGTCCGTGAACTTCAGCTTGCCGGCCCACAGGTTCTCCCAGTTGGCGGCGCCCAGCGTGCCGATCATGACGCTCTCCCAGAGGTGCTGCTGGGTCCAGTTCTCACCGACGACCAGGGGAGCCGCGACGCCCTTGGCTTTCAGGGTGGAGCAGGTCTTGAGGAATTCGGGCCAGGTCTTGGGTACGGTGACGCCCCAGGCCTTGAGTTTGGCGGGGTTGTACCACATAACGTTGCTGCGGTGCACGTTCACGGGCACGCTCCAGGGCTTGCCGTTCGTGCTGATCAGCTTGACGAGGTCCTTGGGGAACACCTTGTCCCAGCCTTCGCTCTTGAAGAGGCCGCTGAGGTCTTCCATGCGCCCGGCGACAACCCAGGTGCCGATGAGTTCCTGACCGGCGTGCGCCTGGAAGGAGTCGGGGGGCGTGCCGCCCAGCATGCGGGTCTTCAGGACGGCCTTGGCGTTCGTGCCGGCGCCGCCGGAGACGGTCGCGTTGTCCACGGCGACCGTGGGGTACTTGGCCTTGTACAGCTTGACCAGGGCTTCCAGGGCGGGACCCTCGTCACCGGACCACCAGGAGAAGATCTCCAGTTTGCCAGCGGCAGAGGCGCTGGTGGTGACGGCGAGGGCGGCGGCGAGCAGCAGTGCTTTCTTCATGGTGTTCCTCCGTGTGAAACGGGTGCGTTCAGGGTCTGGGGGGCCGTCCGGATGGACGGGGGTGGGGCGCGGCTGCCCGCGAGGTCACGGGCGTTCTGGTTCATGCGGGCGATGCCGTACAGGTGCGGCAGGCCCCGTGGGGTGAACAGGGAGTCGAGCATCATGGCCCCGGCGCCCATCACGCCGGCGTCCTGCCCGAGCGTGCCGAGGTCGATGCGGGTGCGGTCGGCGTTGATGCGCATGGTGCGGCTCTGGGCGCTGACGCGGATGGCGCGCAGCAGCACGTCGCCCGCCTGCGAGAGGCGCCCGCCGATGATCACGGCGGCCGGGTTGAAGAGGTTCAGGGTGGTGCTGATCGCGACGCCCAGGTGGTGCCCGGCTTCCTCCCACACGACGCGGGCCAGGGGGTCGCTGCCCGCGTGGGCGAGCAGGTCTTCGAGGCTGATGGGGTCGGGGAGGCTGGTGGGGTGCCCCTGGAGGCGCAGGCTGCGGGCGTGATTCTCGATGACTTGCGCGGCGGCGTAGCTTTCCAGGCTGCCGGGGTTGCCGCTGCGGCCCACCGGGCCCTGCTCGTTGATGCTGATGTGCCCGATCTCCCCTGCCCCGCCGCGCGTGCCGCGGTGCAGGCGCCCGCCGAGCAGCACGCCGGCGCCGATGCCGGTGGCGACCTTCACATAGATGAGGTCCTGGATGCCGCGGTGCGCGCCGAAGCGGGCCTCGGCCAGGGCGCCCAGGTTCGCGTCGTTGTCCACGAGCACTTCGAGGTTCAGGGCGTCCTGCAGGGCGGCGCGGACGTTCTCGCCGTCCCAGCCGGGCATGTTGGGCGGCTGCACGACGCGGCCGGTATCGTGGTCGACGGGGCCGGGGACGCCCACGCCGACCAGGGCGACCTGCGCGGCGTTCAGGTGCGCGTCGGCGAGGACCTGCCGGGTCAGGTCGCGCAGCAGGGCGTAGGTGGCCTGGGGGCCCAGGGCGATGTCGTGCCCGACGGTGCGGCTGGCCAGCGGGCGGCAGTGGAGGTCCAGGGCGTCCACGCGGGCGTGGCTGGCGCCCAGGTCGATGGCGAGCAGCGCGGCGGCGCGGGTGTTGAGGTTCAGCAGCGTGGCGCGCCGCCCCACACCACCGGTGCCGCGCGTGCCGACTTCCTGAACCAGTCCGACGCTGATCAGTTCGGTGACGATGGAGCTGATCGCGCTGCGCGAGAGGCCCAGTTCACGGGCGATGTCCACGCGGGCCAGGTCCCGGTCCCACAGCAGGCCGAGCAGCAGCAGGGTGTGCCGCGCGCGGATGGCCGCGAGGTCCAGGGTGTCCGGGCTGTGGGTGTCGGCGTGCAGCATGAGGGGTCCTCTGTGACCGGGGGCGGTCAGCATGGAAAAGGCGCAGATGGAGCGTCAGTCGACGGACTCGACTGAGGGTCAGGTGGGGCTTGTGTGAAGGTATGCTGCGCCTGAGTAATTTTGTTTGTCAAACGAACGAATTAATGGAAGCGCTTCACAGGCCACTTTTCTGGACAACCGATCTAAGTCGACATCAAACGAAGCGGCCGGAGCCGCAGCCCCGACCGCCCCGGCGACACCTAAACGCTCAGCCGACCGTCACGTCCGGCGCGTCCTCCGCCCCGGCCCCCGTGCCCTCAGGACGCAGCAGCGGGAACAGCAGCACGTCCCGGATGGAATCCCGGTCGGTCATCAGCATCGCCAGTCGGTCCATACCCATCCCCATCCCGGCGGTGGGCGGCATGCCGTACTCCAGCGCCAGCAGGAAGTCCTCATCCTGCTCGTGCGCCTCGTCGTCCCCGGCATCCCGGCGGGCCGTCTGCGCCTCGAAGCGCTCCCGCTGATCCAGCGCGTCGTTCAGCTCCGAGTAGATCGGCGCCAGCTCGAACCCCGCCACGTACAGGTCAGCGCGCTCGGCCAGCCCCTGGCGGTCACGGTGCACCTTCACCAGCGGGCTGATCGCCAGCGGCATGTCCGTCAGGAACGTCGGGTTCTGCAGCAGCGGCTCGACGTACTCACCGCCCAGCTTGTCCAGCAGCTTGTAGTCCGGGGTCTTGCGGTGCTCCGGGTGGTGCACGTCACTCCACTCGCGCAGCTTCACGAGATCCAGCGGATCGAAGTCCAGGCCCGCCTGCTCCTTGAGCGCCGTCACGAAGTCCAGCCGCCTGAACGGCAGCGAGAAGTCCAGTTCGCGCCCCTGGTAGGTGAGTTTCGGCTCGCCCTTGAGTTCCACGACGAGGTCGTGCAGCAGCGTCTCGACCAGCACCATCATGTCGTTGTAGTCGCCGTACGCGAAGTACGCTTCGAGCATCGTGAATTCCGGGTTGTGCGTCCGGTCGATGCCCTCGTTGCGGTAGTTGCGGCCGATCTCGTACACCCGCTCGAAGCCGCCCACCAGCAGCCGCTTGAGGTACAGCTCCAGGCTGATGCGCATGCTGAACTCGTGCCCCAGCGCGTTGTGGAACGTCTTGAACGGCTTGGCCTCGGTCCCGCCGGGCACGACCTGCAACGTGGGGCCCTCGACCTCCATGAAGTCGCGGCTGTCGAGGAAGTTGCGGATGAAGCGCAGCATCTGCGAGCGCGTGCGGTACACCTCGCGGCTCTCGGGGTTGATCATCAGGTCCACGTAGCGGCGCCGCGCGCGGAGTTCCTCGTCCTGCAGGCCATGGAACTTGCTGGGCAGCGGGTGCAGGCTCTTGACCAGCGGCTGCCAGGACGTCACGCGCAGCGTCAGCTGACCGGTCTTCGTGACGAACGGGAAGCCCCGCACGCCGATGATGTCGCCCAGGTCGATCTTCTTCGTGACGTCGAACTGCTCGGTGTCCTGCTTGGAGAAGTGCAGCTGGATCTTCCCGAACTCGTCGGTCAGGTCCGCGAAGGCCGCCTTGCCCATGTGACGCATCAGGGTCACGCGCCCGGCCAGCGCGTACTGCGTCTCGGGCCACTCCTGCCCGGCCTCCCACTTCGGCGCGCCGTCCTCACCCACGGCACCTGCGGGGTGGGCGGACAGCACGTCACGGGCGTGATGCGTGCGCGGGTACGTGTAGGGGTGGGCCTCGAAACCCGCGGCCACCTGCGCGTCCAGGTTGTTCAGGCGGCTGACAGTCTGCTCGTGCAGACCCTCGCGGCGATTGGGGGAACCATCAGACATAACCGCCAGTATAGGCCGCGCCCCACACGCCGCGCCCGCCCGACGTCCAGTTCACACCCCGCCAGAGAACGGGTCGGAGGCAGACCGCACGCAGCGACCCGCCTCCCTGATTCTGGATTCCATCCGCTCCGTGGGCAGAACGGAACCCGTTTCCCTGCTGCCCGCGCCGCTCAGTACTCGATGCTCTTGACCTTGTACTTCATCTGCTTGCCGTTGTCGAGGTTCACCACGAAGGTCTCCCCTTTCTTGCGGTTCATCAGTTCCTTCCCGACGGGGCTGTCCTCGCTGACGCGGGGCAGGCTGCCGCCGGTGACGGTCGCCTCGGCGGCGCTGACAACCTGCACCTTCATGTCCTTCTTGGTGGTCTCGTTGGCGAGCACGACGATCGCGCCGAGTTCCACGCGGCCCTCGTTCTCGTGGTCCTCGATGACGGTCGCGCGGGCCAGGGTGTCCTCCAGCTCGTCGATGCGCGCCTCGATGTTCATCTTCTCGCGCTTGGCGTCCTCCAGCCCGGTGTCCTCGGTGTCCGAGTTGGTTTCCATCTGCTCCTGAAGGATGCGCGTCGCTTCCGCGAGACGGTTCATTTCCTGGTCCAGCGTCTTCTGGAGCCGTTCGAAACCTTCACGCGTGAGCTTCACCTGTCTGGTCGCCTGTGCCACTCTGGAGCCTCCGTTGCGCCGCCGGACTGAACCCGGCGAGGACTTGAATCGTGGGTTGCTGAGAATTCGCCGCGCATTCTGCCACACGTCCCCCCCGCTGACAACGAGGTTTGCTAGAACCCCCCCTCACACGCCCCCCGGCGCGGTCAGGCCAGTCCGCGCGCCCCCCGCCGCGCGAGCGCCGTGAACCCCAGCATCAGCGCCGCCAGGGCCGCCAGCGTCACGGGCACCGCCCCGGCCCCGAAACGTGCGAACACCTGCCCCAGCAACCACGGGGACAGCACGCCGCCCAGCGAGCCCGCCACGAGCAGCAGCGGCACCAGCCGCGCGCTGAGCACCTGCGACAGCCACGCCAGGGTCGTGCCGAACACCGGGGCGAGCACCAGCCCCGAGAGGATCACCGCCGCCGGGGCCAGCGCCGGGACGCGCAGCGCCAGCGCCAGGATGATCAGAGCTGCGCCGCAGGTCAGCACCACGCGCGGCGCGCCCACCCGGCCCGCGAACACGCCGGTCAGGACCCGCCCGACCGTCAGCGCACCCCAGAAGGCACTCAGGACCAGCGCCGCGCCCGGCAGGTCCAGTTCGGTCAGGTAGCGGGCCGCCCAGGCGCCGTACCCGGCCTCCAGGCCCACGTAACACACGATCAGCGCCGCGAACAGCGCCGCCTGAACGGCGGGCCGCGCCGGAGCAGGGGCGTCCGCCGCGCGGGCGGGTGCGTGGATGCCCGGCACGCCCCACACGCGGCCCACCACGAACGTCACCGCGCACAGTGCCGCGACCGTCAGGAACGGCCCCGCCAGTCCGCCCGGCGTGCCGTCCGCGCGGCCCAGGCCCGCCACGAGCAGCGGCGCGAGCATGCTGCCCACCCCGAACACCGCGTTCACGAGGTTCACGGCGCGCGATCCCACGCTCGCGTACGCGGCGTTCAGGCAGGCACTCACGCCGCCCAGCCCGAAGCCGCCCAGGAACGCCGACGCGACCGCCAGCGGCCACGCGGGCGCCAGCACCACGCCCGTCACGCCCAGCGCCAGCAGCAGCAGACTCCAGGACACCCCGGCCCGCACGCTCACGCGGCGCAGCAGCAGCCCCATCAGGGGCGGCGCGACCGCCGACCCCAGGAAGTGCGCGCTGGCGATCACGCCCACCGACGCGGTACTCACGCCGAAGCGCGCCTGGAACAGCCCGAACGCCGGGCCGTACATCGCCTGGATCACGCCCAGCGTGAAGAACGCCGCCACGCCCACCGCCAGCAGCGTCCACGAGAGCGGCGGCGGGGCGGCAGGAGTGCGGGCAGTCACGCCGGGAAGGTACCACCCGGCAGGGAGCGGCGGGGTGAACCCTGTCCACCTTCCGCCGGGGTCCCCCGTCAGCGGTCAGCGGCGGATGTTCACGATGGTCACGCCGTGCCCACCCTGGTTGGGTTCGGCGTCGTGGAAGGATTCGACTTTCTTGTCGTTCTTCAGGTATTCGCGCAGCAGGCGGCGCAGGACGCCCTGGCCCTTGCCGTGCACGACGCGCAGCGGGGTTTCCTTCAGGGCGTGCGCCTCGAGAACGGCGGTGCGGAGTTCCTCGACGGCTTCCTCGACGCCCATGCCGCGCAGCTGGAGTTCCTTCAGAGCGGCGGTGGGGGCGGTGCCGGTGAAGCGCGGGCCGCGCGTCTTGGGTGCCTGGGGTTTGGCTTCCTGCTTGAGGCGCACGTCGCGGCGTTTCACGCCGACCTTCATGACGCCCAGCTGCACGACCAGGTCGTCGCCGCGCAGTTCCAGGACCTGCCCGGTGGCGTTGTACGCGGGGACGTCCACGCTGCTGCCCACCCGGATGGGATCGCCGCGGTCCTCGCGGGGGGCGGGTGCGGGGCGGGTCTTCTGCGCGGCGACGCGCAGTTCGCGGAGTTCCTGCATGACGCGCGGGCGGGCGCTGTCCTCCTGCGCGCGGGCCCGCAGCGTCCGGACGCGCTCGACGGCGTCGGCGTACAGGGATTCGGCCTTCTGGCTGGCCTCGGCGAGCATCTCGTTGCGGCGGGCCTCCAGGGTCTCGCGCTCCTGGCGGACGCGGCCCAGTTCGGCCTCGGCGTCGCGTCTGGCAGCGGCGGTGGCGTCCAGCTGGGCGCGCAGGTCGGCCCGTTCGCGTTCCAGGCCTTCCAGCATGCGTTCCATCAGGCCCGCGTCGGGTCCCAGGAGGTCCTCGGCGCGGCGCAGCACGTCTGCCGGGAGGCCCATGCGCTGCGCGATGGCGAGCGCGAAGGACCGGCCCGGCTGCCCCACCTGCAGCACGTACGTGGGGGCCAGCGTTTCGACGTCGAAGCCCATGCTGGCGTTCTTCAGGCCCGGCGTTTCCAGCGCGAACAGCTTCAGGGGCGAGAGGTGCGAGGTGATCACGCCGCGCGCGTCCTGCGTGAGCAGGCACTCGATCAGCGCCTGCGCGAGTGCCGCGCCCTCGTTCGGGTCGGTGCCGCTGCCCAGCTCGTCCACGAGGACCAGCGTGTCCGGCGCGGCGTGCCGCAGCACGTAGCGCAGGTGCTTGAGGTGAGACGCGAAGGTGGACAGGCTCGCCTCGATGCTCTGCTCGTCCCCGATATCCACCAGCACGTCCCGCACGACCGGCAGCCGCGCACTCGCCGCCGCGACGTACATCCCGCACTGGTGCATCAGCACCGCCAGACCCAGCGTCTTGATGGTCGCGGTCTTGCCGCCCATGTTCGGCCCGGTGATCAGCAGCAGTTTCGTGTCCCCCAGCGCGAGGTCGTTCGCGACCGGGTTCTCGATCAGGGGGTGGCGCACCTCGCGCAGGTCGTACGAGCCGTCCTCGACCTGCTCGGGGCGGTTCAGGCGCCAGTCGCGCGCCAGTCGCGCCTTCGCGGCGATCAGGTCCAGTTCGCCGATCACGGCCAGCGTCATCGGCACCGCCGCGTCGGAGGCGAGCAGGCCCGACAACTCGGTGAGGATGCGGCGCACCTCGGCCTCCTCGTCGAGAATCAGGCGGGTCAGTTCGTTGTTCAGCTGCGTCACCGCCGCCGGTTCCACGAAGTACGTCTGCCCGGTCGCGGACGCGTCCACGATGATGCCCTGCACCTGCCCCACCCGGCTGGCCTGCACCGGCAGCACGTACCGGTCGCGGCGGATCGTGACGATGTGCTCCTGCAGCACGTCCGCCCACTTGTCCAGCGTCGCCGCCAGCCGCTCACGGATACGGCCCCGCAGCGGCTCGATGCGCTTACGCAGGTCCCGCAGGCGCGGACTGGCATCGTCCCGCACGCCCCCGTCGCGGTCCAGGGCAGACAGCACCCGCCGCACCAGTTCACTGTGATCCCCCAGGTCCACCGCGAGTTCCCGCAGCGGCCCGCGCGAATTCGCGCTGATGGCCCGCTTGACGGTCATCGCGCCGTCCAGCGAGTACGCCGCGTTCAGCAGTTCCTGCCCGGCCAGCACCCGGCCCTCCCCGGCGCGGGCATGCAGGTCACGGATGTCCTGAATGCCACCCAGGCTGAGACTCACGCCGAACAGCGCGTCCTCGAGCTCATCGAGTTCCCGCGCGATCCGCCCCGCGTCATCCGACGGGCGCAGGGCCCGCGCACGCTCGGCGCCCAGCGTCGTGGCACTCCGCTCCGCCAGGGCAGACAGGACGCGAGGAAAATCAAGGGCGGACAGGGCGCGGGCATCGAACGACATCTCAATGAGGAGCATAGCGGCCCCCGCCCGGAATGACCGTGCGCCGAGTGGCTTAGAAAGCCTTATCCCAATTCCCTCTGCACCTCTCCCCCGTCTACCCTTACCCTGCACGCATGAAACTCGCCGAGGCCCTGATCACCCGCGCCGACCTGCAGAAACGCGCCGCGCAGCTCGAGGAACGGCTCGTGAAGAACCTCCTCGTGCAAGAGGGTGAGGCGCCCGCCGAGGACCCCCAGGCGCTGCTGCGCGAATTCATGGATGTCACCGCGCAGCTGGAGGCCCTCCTGCCACGCATTCACCGCGCGAACCTCAGCGCCACGCTGCCCGGCGGAGAGACCATCACGGACGCCCTGACCCGCCGCGACCTGCTCGACCTGCGCCTGAAGGTCCTGCGCCGCGCCGCCGCCACCGCCAGCGAACGCCCCACCCGCTACAGCAACAGCGAGGTCCGCATCCTCTCCGCGCTGCCCGCCCGCGACCTGCAGGCGCAGGTGGACACGCTGGCCAAGGCGCGGCGCGAACTGGACACGCAACTGCAACAGGCGAACTGGTTGACGGACCTGCCCGAGTAAGCCCACACTGCCGCTCGGGGACGGCCGCGCGGGCGGAGACCTACCCCGCAGCGGGGAAAAGGCTGCACCCCTGAAGACGCCGGGGCGGCGTCGCCGGACCGACCGGCCCCACCGGGCACGCCCAGCACCCTGCACCCCTCACCCGGCACCGCGCACCCCTCACGACCACGGCCTCGACGCCGGTCCGCCCCCACCCCCGCCCTCCGCACCCCGGAGCGGCGGGGGTCTTCTGCGGCCGTCACGCCCGCGCGGGAACCCGGCCGCGCCGGGCGCGTACCTGGGGACATCCCCCAGGAGGTTCCATGACCCAGCGACCCACCCCCACACCTGTCCGCATCCGCCTGCCCCGCCCGCTCGGGGCGCTGCTGGGCCGCCTGATCGCCGCGCGCACCATTCAGCCGGGCGCGGTGGTGCCGCCGCCCGCCGCGCTGAACGTCACGCGCCGCACGCTGCTGTCCTTCAAGACCGAGGCGTGCGCGGCGTGCGACACGCTGGACGTGTTCCTGGGTCAGCTGGCGCACGCGCACGGCCTGGACCTGCGCGTGATCGACGCGCGGCGCGGCGACCTGCCCCCCCACGCGTACGGGGACGCGCTGCACCTCGACACGGACGGCAGCCTGCGCCGCCCGTACCGCGTGCACGCCTTCCCCACCCTGATCCTGACCGGCCCGGACGGGCGGATCGAGGCGGTCGTCACCAGCGTGCCCGAACAGGACGCGCAGGCCAGCGTCACGCGGGGCCTGGGACTGGCCTGACACAGGACTGATTGGATTCCAAACCAGACGGTGTCACCCGGTGGCCCCCTCACCCTTCCGTCGCTTCGCGCCTCCGTCCCTCTCTGCTGCGCAGCTCTCCGAGTCCCACAAGGGAGAGGGAACAACGGAACGCGATCACGTTGGATGCGAATCACTTCAATCCCGCATGAGATCGGCACGGGCGGCGTCCAGGGCGTCCATGAAGGCGCGGGGGTCGTCCACGCTCAGACTGACCGCCTCTGTCACCTGTGGCCGCCCAAGGAACCCGTACAGCGTGACGGGCCGCGCGAACTGCAACGTCACGTTCGCGCGTGCCTGACGGTGCAGGGGCAGCACGCCCGCCTCACTGGGCGCGCCCGCCTGCACCTGCGCGATGTCACCCAGGGCCACGCTGCCCGTCCAGAGCAGCCCGACGTTCAGGTGCAGCCGCTCGCCCAGCACCACGCCCCGCGCCCGCAGCGCCCGCAGCGCCCGCAGCTGCCCCGCGCACCACAGCACGCCCAGCACGTTCACGAGCAGATGCACCAGCGCCGCCCGCTCATCCCGCGCCGCCAGCAGAAAGTGCACCGGCACGGCCTCCAGGACGCTCAGGAAGATCAGCAGCGTGAACTCCGCGCCCGCCCCCGTGGACGACCGGAACGCCGCGCCGCGCGGCCCGCGCGCCCGCCCCAGCAGGTGCGCCCACACCGCCCCCTCCCACGCCAGCCACGCGCCCAGGCCCGAACGGGGCGTCACGCGCGACCACGACACGATCCGCCGCTCCAGGCCCTCCAGCCGCGCCGCGCCCGCCGGGAGGGGCCGCGTCAGGCCGAACACCACCACGCCCAGCCCCACGGGCACCAGCGCCGCCGCCACCGGCCACCACCCGCGCGACAGCGGCAGCAGCAACCACGCCACCAGCACACCCCGCACCAGCACCCACGCCAGCCCCTCCGGGTGCCGCTCGCCCCGCAACCGCGTGCGGGACGCGATCAGCGCCGCACTCACCGTCAGGTCGAACAGCGCCAACCCCACCAGCCAGGGCCGCACCTCCGGCGGCACCCGACCCGCCAGCAGGAACACCAGCGCCACCGTCACGCCCGGCAGCACCCACTCCGCATTCAGCCGAAACCACGCCCGCCCCGCCACCGGAACTGCCAGCATCACGCCCCCCTTCAGGACGCCCGAAAACAGGCTCCTGCACACCTTATGAAGTACGCCCACCGTACCCGGCCAGGGGGACCGGATTGTCCCGGCGGTCAGTAGCAGTCCCAGTAGTAGACGACGCGGGTGAAGTCCCCCTTCCTCAGATCGTCCGGCTGGATAAAGAAGTTCATGATCCCCACGTCGCCGAACACGAAGCCCAGGTCCTCATTGGAGGCCAGCTGAAAGAGCAGCTGATGCGGCTGCCCGGCGTTTCGCGGATCTAACTGCCTGAAGGCCGGATAGCCACCGATCTGGTCCAGGGTCGGATGCACGGCGGCACACGCCTCCTGATACACGTCGTGCAACTGTTCGCCGAGGACATATCGATCCGGTGTGAGATCTGTCCAGTTGAGCGCCGCGCGGAAATTTCGATCATCCGGCGAGATGGGAAGTTCGACCAGCGTCCCGGTCATTCTCAGCTCGACAGGCCGGATGAATGGACCGTCTTCTGGTTCCTCGTACGGCGGTACATCGGCACGCAGGAGCGCTGGGTCTTCACCAGGATGCTCGTGAAACACGACGCGGTAGGTGTCGTACACCGGCGCATCTTCGACGCTGAAGTGACAGCCCAGCCACCCCAGATCTCCACCCACGAAAAACTGAAGGATCCCTGCGTCCGGAAACCCTGGCAGGTGCGGCAGCTGCGCAAAATTGATCTGTGCCAGGAAGTGCAGCGGGCGACCGGCGGGGTCGGCAGGCCACTCCATGTCCAACGGACGGTACGGCACCCCACCGACCTTGCTGTCCCAGGGAGCAGTCGCTTCCGCATGGAAGGCCAGAGCCGTCACCGGACGGATCGTCGATTCAATCTCGGCCCGCCGGTCCTGCAAGGCGTCGGGCACCTCAAATCGGCGCGTCACTCCTCTCCTCCGTCCCCGTGCGCGTCCCTCAGCTTGCGCCAGCGTTCGGTGACGCGGGCTTCCCAGCCTTCGCCGGTGGGGGCGTACAGGTCCAGTTGCACGCCGTCGGGGAGGTAGTCCTGCTGGAAGCTGCCTTCGGGGTCGTCGAAGTAGTACGCGTAGCCTTTGCCATAGCCCTGCTGGCGCATGAGGGCAGTAGGGGCGTTGCGCAGGTGCAGCGGAATAGGCAGACTTTCTCCGTCGCGGACGGCGTTCAGGGCGTTCTTCCACGCGACGTACACAGAGTTGCTCTTGGGGGCCAGGGCGAGGTACACGACCGCCTGTGCCAGCGCGAGGTCGCCTTCGGGGCTGCCCAGGAATTCGACGGTGTCGCGCGCGGCAATGCAGAGGCGCAGCGCCTGCGGGTCGGCGAGGCCGATGTCCTCGGCGGCCATGCGGACCACGCGCCGCGCGACGTACAGGGGGTCGGCGCCGCCCTCGACCATGCGGGCCAGCCAGTACAGCGCGCCGTCCACGTGGCTGCCGCGCACGCTCTTGTGCAGCGCGCTGATGAGGTTGTAGAAGTCCTCGCCGTTCTTGTCCATCTGCGGCAGGTGCCGCCCGAACGCCTCGGTGATCGCGCCTTGCGTGACGGGGTTGCTGAGGGTGCTGGCGACTTCCAGGGTGCTCAGGGCGCGGCGGGCGTCCCCTTCCGCGAGGCGCGCGAGGAGGTCCAGCGCGTCCGGCTCGGCGGTCACGCCGCTCAGGCCGCGCGGGTCGGTCAGGGCGCGGTCCAGCAGGCCGCGCACTTCTTCCGGCTTCAGGGCCTCGAGGACCAGCGTGCGGGCGCGGCTGCGCAGGGCGGGGTTCACCTCGAAGCTGGGGTTCTCGGTGGTCGCGCCGATCAGGGTCAGCAGGCCCGACTCGACGTGCGGGAGCAGCGCGTCCTGCTGCGCCTTGTTGAACCGGTGAATCTCGTCGAGGAAGAGGATGGTCTTCTGCCCGCGTCCGCGCAGGCGTTCGGCCTCGGCGGTGGCGTCCCGGACGTCCTTCACGCCCGCCGTCACCGCCGACAGGGGGATGAAGTGCGCGCCGACCTCCCCGGCCAGCAGCCGCGCCAGGGTGGTCTTGCCCACGCCGGGCGGCCCCCACAGGATCAGGCTGCCCAGCCGCCCGGACCCCAGCACGCGCGTCAGGGGTTTGCCGGGGCCGAGCAGGTGCGTCTGACCCACGACCTCCGCGACCGTGCGGGGCCGCAGGCGTTCGGCGAGGGGAGCGGGCGGGTCGAACAACGTCACCCGCGCAGGATACGGGCGGGACGCCGGGGTGAATGGGAGGCAGCGCGCGGTGCAGGAGCGGCACAATGGCCGCATGGACGACACGCTGCGCCACCAGATCGACCTCGCCGCCTTCCCCGCCGACGTGCAGGTCACGCACGTCCCCGGCCCCGGCGTCGTGCTGCGCGCCACGCAGGGAGGGCGCGGCCTGGAACTCCAGGTGACACCCGACGCCCAGCGCATCTACGGCGAGGGTCCTGCCCTGTCCGCCGCCCTCGCGCAGCTGAAACAGGCCGCCGCGCAGGGCCTTCCCGAAGCGCACCCGGACGGCAGCTTCGAGCGGCTGGTGTTCATCGGGGACTGACCGCCGCGTGAACCCCTCAGTCGACTGCGCCGACAGCTCCCCTCAAGGGGAGCCAGGAGTTCACGTCGCGTCAGCGGGAGCCTCGTCCAGGCCGCGCAGCGCCCAGCGCAGGCCCAGCGCCGTCAGCACGCCGATGACGGCCAGCGTGAACCATGGCAGCGCCGGGACGCCCAGCCGAGCGCCCATGTCCACCAGCGCGCCGCCCAGGACGCTGCCCACCGCGCCCCCGACGCCCAGGCTGATGGCGGAAAACCCGAAGTAACTGCCGACCAGTGCGGGCGGCGCGAAGCGGGCGGTCAGGGTCTGCTGGGTGGGGTACACGGTCATGGTGCCCAGCGAGTACAGCGCCACGCACGCCAGCAGCGCCGGGAAGGTGGTCGCGACGCTCATCAGGCCCAGGCTCAGGCCGACCAGGGCCACTGCCACCACCAGCGCCGTGCGGGTGGGCAGATAGCGTTCCACGGCGCGCAGCAGCGGGTACTGGAGGATCACCGCCATCCCGGCGGACAGGCCGTACAGCGGGCCGGTCGCGCCGTTCCCCGCCAGTGCAATGGCTTTCAGGGTGACCGCCACGTTGATCTGCGTACTCAGGATGAAGTACCCGATCAGGACCAGCGTGAACCGCCGGAAGCGCGTATCCAGCGCCGCGACGCGCAGTCCGTCCAGGCTGCGGCCCGCGCCCCGCTGCGGGCGCAGGTGCGGCAGGGTCACCGCCAGCACCAGCGCCGCGAGCAGGTACACGCTGGCCGCCGCCAGCGCCGCCGAGCGGAACCCCAGGCCCAGCAGCGCCGCGCCGATCAGCGGGCCCGTCACCATCCCGGCGTTCCCGGACAGGCTGGTCAGGCTGAACATCCGCGTGCGGTGCTCCTCACGCGTCACCTGCGTGATGGCGGCGCTCTTGGGCGCGTCGAACAGGCCGCCGCCCACCCCGGCCAGCACCGCCGCCGCGAGCAGCACGCCCAGCGAGTCCGCGAAGCCCATCCACGCGAAGCCCGCCGTGCGCAGCAGGCACCCCGCCAGGATCAGCGGTTTCGGCCCCAGCCGGTCCGACCACGCCCCGCCGAACACCGTCAGGCCCTGCTGCGTCAACTGCCGCAGGCCCAGCACCAGCCCCACGCTCGCGGCACTCCAGCCCAGCCCGCCCCGGCGACCGAACCGCTGAAGTGCACGGTCACCAGCGGAATCACCGCGAAGAACCCACCCCACATCAGGAAGTTCGACGCGATCAACCCCGCCTGCGCCGCCGACACCCGGAACGGCGCGGGCTCCGGCGCGGGCGGCGGCGCAGACGGGATCACGGACACGGGCGCACTCACGCCGCGCAGGCTACACCCGCCCCGCGCGCCCCGGGGGTACGCTGTCCCGCATGAGCAGCCTGTCTCCCCTGGCCCCCGGCGTTCACTTCCTGCCGGGCGCGGTGAATTCGCTGGTGCTGGAGGACGGGCGAGGTGGGGCGCTGCTGGTGGATACCGGCCTGGACGACGGGCACGCGCGGAAGCTGCTGCGCGGCCTGACCGAGCTGAACCTGACGCCGACGGGGATTCTGAATACGCACAGTCACGCGGATCATCACGGGGGGAACGCGTTCATCCTGAAGAAATTTCCGGAGTTGAAGGTGTTCGCGCCGCCGCTGGAGGACGCGATCATCACGCACCCGATCCTCGAACCGATCGGGCTGTTCGGGGCGCGGCCCCCGAAAGAGTTGCAGTCGAAGTTCCTGCTCGCGCCGCCCAGTCCCGCGCGGCTGGCCCCCGAGCCGGGCCTGACGCGCATCGGTGGGGTGAGCCTGGAGTTGATCGAGGTGGCGGGGCACGCGAGCCTGATGTACGCCGTGCGGGTCGGCGGCGTGCTGTACGCGGCGGACGCGCTGTTCGGGCCGGAGGCACTGGCGAAGCACCCGCTGGTGTTCTGCCAGGATTCGGCGCTTCAGAAGGAGGCGGCGGCGCGGCTGGGTGAACTGGAGGGCGTGGCGGTGACCCTGCCGGGGCACGGTGACCCGACCGGGGACCTGCCGGGGCTGGTCGCGGCGAACCTGTCGGCGCTGGAGCGCGTGACGGACGCGGTGCGCGCGGCGGTACGCGTGGGCGAGGCGGGGGTGGATGACCTGCTGGCGCGCGTGTGCGACGGGCTGGGCGTGACCATGTCGAACGCGGGCGCGGTGGTCCTGAACCGCGCAGTGGTGAGCGCGCACCTGACCGAGCTGCTGGAACGCGGCGAGGTGGGCCTGCGCGTGGTGGGGAACCGGCTGGTGTTCTTCCCGGAAGCGTAAAGGTTTCCCGTATGGGCGCGTGTGGGGGCGCGGGGGTACGGTGACCGCATGACCAAGAAGAGCAAGGCCGCCCCGAAGAAAGCGTCCGCCCCCGAGAAGAAGGCGTCCGGGAAGGCGACGGGCGCCGCGAAGGCCGACGCCGCGCACCTGAACACCACCAACAACGCGCTGGTGGACCACGCGTACCTCTCGGAAACCGAGTTCGGGACGGTCGCGGAGACGCTGCAGCGGAACCTCGCCACGACGATCAGCCTGTACCTGAAATTCAAGAAGTACCACTGGGACATCCGCGGGCGGTTCTTCCGTGACCTGCATCTCGCGTACGACGAGTTCATCGACATGTTCTTCCCCGCCATCGACGAGCAGGCCGAGCGTCTGGTCGCGCTGGGCGGCAGCCCGATCGCCGCGCCGAGCGACATCGAGCGCTTCAGCGTCGTGAAGGTCCCCACCGAGACGGTCCGGGACGCGCGCACGCAGGTGGCGGATCTGGTCGCGGACCTGACCCGTGTCGGAAAAGGTTTCCGGGACGACAGCCAGACGGTGGACGACGCGAACGACCCCGCGACCGCCGACATGTACAACGGGTACGCGGCGACCATCGACAAGATCCGCTGGATGCTCCAGGCGATCATGGACGACGACCGGATGAACTGAGCAGTTCAACGCGGATGGCAGATGGCTGAAAGCGAAGGGCCTCTGCCATCTGCACTCCTATGCCGAAGTTCGATTACTCCCTGAATTACGCGGAACTGGACCTGCGCGCGCATCCGGAGCTGTACCGGGTGGGCGTGGGGGAGCAGGGCGTGCTGCTGGTGCAGCCGTACAAGTCCGAGATCCTACCGCACTGGCGGTTCGCGACGCCGGAGGTGGCCCGCGAGAGCAGCGAGGCGATCTACGGGATGTTCCTGGCGTACCTGGGGGCGGGGGATTTCGTGGGGGCGGACATGGCGCGCAAGTTCCTGCAGATGGGCTTCACGCGCGCCCGGCGGTACGCGAATCACCGGGGCGGGAAGAAGTACGAGGGGCCGGTCCCGGAGGGCAGGAAGGGCCAGAGTGGCGCGCATGGCCGCGCGGAGCGGCCCCGTGATCCGGAGGACCCGGTGAAGGCCGAGTCCGCCCGGATCTTCAAGGCGCGGTGGGATGAGGCGGAGGCGAACGTGGAGTACGCGCGGCTGAAGCGGGAGCACAGGGCGCGCTTCGGGTAGCGCACGTCCAGTCGCCCAGCCCAGCAGCGGTCAGCGGGCGCCGGGCAGGTCGGCGGGCGTGTTCACGTTGCGCAGCAGGGCCGGGTCCACGCCGGGCACGTGCCGGACGTGCGGGGCGGTCACGGCGAAACGCAGACGGCGTTCGCCCGCGTCGAGCAGGTCGGTGACGTGGGCGCGCAGGCTGGTGTGGTACAGCGCGGCGAGCGGCTGGGGGCGTTTCAGTCCGTCGAGGGCCTGCACGCCGAGCACGCCGGGTGCGCGGGCGGCGAGCAGGGTGTCCCAGTACTCGCGGGTCAGGCAGGGGAGGTCCACGCCGGTGAAGGCCACCCAGCCGTCCGGCGCGGCGTTCAGCGCGGCTTCCAGGGCCGCCAGGGGGCCCTCGCCGGGGCGGGTGTCGGGTGTAACGCGCCAGCCGGGCACCTGATACCGGCCCTCGGGCGCGATGATCAGGCGCGTGGCGGCGTGGTCCAGGGGCGTGCAGGCGCGGTTCAGCAGGGTGCGGCCCTGCCAGGTCACGAGGGCCTTGTCGCTGCCGAAGCGGCTGGAGCGGCCCCCGGCGGTGACGACGGCGGTCACGTCTGCCCAGGGGTCCGTCATTCGCGTGGTCCGCTCTGGCGTTCGAGGAGGCGCAGCGCCCACGCGACCAGGCGGGGGCCGGGGCGGCCGTAGGGGGGGTACAGGAAGCGCACGGGGCTGCGGGTGGGTTCGGTCAGGACGGCGCGTTCGTGGCTGAAGGTGCGGAAGCCGTGCTCGCCGTGGTAGTTGCCCATGCCGCTGGGGCCGACCCCGCCGAAGGGCAGGTGCGGGTTGCTGAGGTGCACGACGGTGCCGTTCACGACCATGCCGCCGCTGGTGGTCTCGCGCTGCACGCGGCGGGTGACGGCGTCGTCGCCGCTGAACAGGTACAGGGCCAGGGGGGCGTCCAGGCGGCGGATGAGGTTCAGCGCGTCGTCCAGCGAGCGGTACGTGACGACCGGGAGGACCGGGCCGAACAGTTCCTCCTGCATCAGGGGCATGTCGGGCGTGACGTCGGCCACGACGGTCGGTGAGATGAAGCGCTCGGCGGGGCTGAATTCGCCGCCCAGCACGATCCGGGCGCCCATCTGCACGCTCTGGCGGGTCAGGTGGTGCAGGCGCTCGACGCTGGCGGCGTCCACCATGCGGCCGTAGTCGGGTCCGGCGCGCAGCCACGCGCGGTCCCCGTAGCGGCGGGCGATGACCTCGTCCAGGCGCAGGATCAGCGCGTCCCGCTGCGCCTCGGGCACCAGCACGTAGTCGGGGGCGACGCAGGTCTGCCCGGCGTTGAGCAGCTTGCCCCACGCGAGCCGTTCGGCGGTCAGGTTCAGGTCGGCGCTGCGGTCGATCAGGGCGGGGCTCTTGCCGCCCAGTTCCAGCGTGACGCTGGTCAGGTTGGCGCTCGCGGCGCGCATGACGTGCTTCCCGACGGCGGTGCTGCCCGTGAAGAAGATGTGGTCGAAGGGCAGTTCGGTCAGGGTGCGGGCGGCGTCCGCGTCACCCTCGACAACCGCGACCAGCGCGGGGTCGAAGGTGGCCTCCAGCAGGTTCCGCAGCGCGCGGGCCACGTGGGGGGCCTTCTCGCTGGGTTTCAGGATCACGGTGTTCCCCGCCGCGAGGCTGGCGACCAGGGGCGCCAGGGCGAGGTTCACGGGGTAATTCCACGGGCTGAGGACCAGCGTGACTCCGCGCGCCTGCGGCTGGATCTCGCTGCGCGCACCCGCCAGGACGACCGGGGTGTCCACGCGCCGGGCGGCCATCCAGCGGGGCAGGCGGCGGATGGCGTGCTGGATTTCTTCCAGGACGGGGTGCAGTTCGGTGATCTCGGCCTCGGCGCGGCTCTTGCCCAGGTCGGCGCGCAGCGCGTCGGCCAGGGGCACGCGGTGGGCCTTGATGGCGTCATGCAGGCGGCGCAGGATCGCCTGCCGCTGCGCGGGGGTGCTCTGTGCGGCCGTCCAGCGGTGCGCCCGTTGACGCTCGAACAGCGCCTGGAGATCGGTGGGAAGCGTCTGGGTCTGCGTCATGGTCACACCTCTGCGTGCGGGGGGCGGGAACGGGCGGCGGGGTTTGCACCCAGTATAAGTCTGCACCTGCCCTTCAGGCCCCCTTCAGTGACCCGTCACAAAGCGGGCCGCCTGACACTCTGCCGCGCACCGGTCGGCACAGACTGCCCCGTTCAGATCAGTTCAACCAGCTCAGTTCGACGGAGGTTCCACCATGAAGATCCTGCTTCTGCCCGCCCTGTCCCTCGCCCTGGGGTCCTGCGCCATGATGTACGCCCCCATGACCTACACGCTCGCCAAGCAGCCGGCGGGCGGCGCGCTGAACTCCAGCGGCACCGTGACCGTCAAGCGGGACGGCATGACCGTCATGACCAGCGCGATGGTCAGCGGCCTCGCCCCGAACACGTACTACGTGGGCCACTACCACATGCAGGGCACGCCCAACACCGACCCGTGCAGCAGCGGCGGCGCGCCCATCATGAGCAGCAAGGTCGTCGGCATGACCGATGCCATGGGCATGCTGAGCATGTCCGGTAGCGCCTCGGCCAGTGACGTCATGAACGCCACGTACTTCAACATCCACACCGCCAGCGACGCCGCGGGCACCCCCGCCGACGCGGGCGTGACCTGCACCAGCGTCAAGATGTAAACCCAGCACCAGAGAGGAGGGGGCCAGAGGAATCACACCTCTGGCCCCCTCCTCTTGCAACTTTCAACCATCAACCATTCCCCTACAGCCCCAGCATCTCGCGGTAACTGCTGATCAGCGTGCCGCCCCACAGCAGCGCCACGACGGCGCCCAGCGCGAGGAACGGCCCGAACTTCACGCGGTTCTCGCTGCGCAGGGCCAGCTGCGCCACGCCGAAGATCGCCCCGGCGAACACCGCGACGACCAGCGCCAGCAGCAGCCGCTCCCATCCGAGGAACGCGCCGATCACGGCGGCGAGTTTCACGTCCCCGAAGCCCATGGCGCTGGCGTCCACGTTCGTGTCGTCGCTGGCGCCGTCGTCCTCGCGGTGGCGGCGCCAGTGAATCCACCAGTACACGCCGCAGGCGAGCGACACCGCCCCGGCGGCGGCCAGCGCACCCTGCACCATCAGGATCATGCCCGGGCCGTACCCGGCGCTGCCGAGTGTCACGCTGACGAGAAACCCGCCCAGCGTGAGCAGCTCCGGCACGCGGATCACGCGGCGGGCCGCGACGTTCACCAGGGCGGACAGCAGGCCCACACCGGCCCCCCACCACGGGCCCAGCCACGCGCCCGCGAGCAGGCCGAGGCTGATCTGCTGGTACCCGATGGGGAATTCCGGCCAGGACCGCTCGCGGAAGCGGCGCATCACCCACGACCCGAACTGGTTGATCGCCACGACCACCCCGGCGCCCAGCAGCGCGCCCTGCACCGCGCCCGCGAGGTCCGGGAGGCCCTCCACGCCCGCGCGGCCGTTCAGGACGCCGAACAGGACGCCCAGCGCCACGCCGGGCAGGGTCAGTTCGTCGGGAATGGTGTACGTGTCCAGGTCGATGGCACTGCCGACCAGCAGCAGGGTGAACAGGACCATCAGCCCCAGCGCGCCCCAGCCGACCGTCAGCGGGGGGAACAGCGCCGCGATGGCCGCGTACCCGATGCCGGTCAGGAGTTCCACGACCGGGTAGCGCGCCTTGATCGGAGCCTTGCAGTAGCGGCACTTTCCGCCCAGGCTCAGCCAGGAGAACACGGGCACCAGATCGAGGACGCCCAGGCGGTGGTCGCAGTTCGGGCAGTGGCTGGGCGGGAACGCGATGTTCTCCCCGCGCGGCAGCCGCCAGATGAGCACATTCGAGAACGAGCCCACCAGCAGGCCCAGCAGCCCGGCGAAGATCACGAGAAGGACGTCAGGGGTCACCCCGGCAGTTTAGGGAACATTCATCACACGCGTCTTGCGGTCCGTCACGGCAGGCCGCCTACACGGTCACGCTCCCAGCGTGTGCAGCGCGTCCAGCCACGCCCGCAGGAGCAGCGGCACCCACGTCACGCCATCGGGCAGCGGCGCGGAGGCGTGCGGGAGGTTCAGGCGGGCGATCTCGGCTTCCAGGGCGCGCAGGGCCGCCTCGACATCCACGTCGCCCTTCTCGCCCGGTGGGATCAGGGGAGTGCGGGTCAGCTCAGCGGCGCGTTCCAGGTCCGCCCAGGTCAGGCGGTACACGTCCTCGTAGATGAACGACACCTGCGGCTGGCCCGGCGTGTCGGCCGTGAAGCGCACCGGGGGGCGGCAGTCGCCGTCGGTGATCGACACCTTCGCGCGGCACTGGGTGCATGTGAACCCGCCCACGTACCCGTAGCGGCTGCCCACGTACCGCAGCGCCTCATGCGGCGTGAAGGTGCAGTTCGGGCAGACCGTGAAGATCGGCACGTCCAGCAGCCACGTCGTCGGCGGCCGCCCCGTGCGGTTGCCGGGTCGATTGAAGTGCAGTCGGATCACCCCCGCAGTCTCCCCCATCCCCGCGTGAGCTGCCGCCCGGAAACGGTGAAGGGGCAGGCCACCCAAGCAGCCCACCCCCCCTTCCGTAAGGTAGCCGGGCACAGGACCGCCCGGCCACCGGAGTTCAGTTCAGTGCTTGCCGAAGTGACCCAGCTGCGGCACGTTGGGGCGCCACTCGGGCGTCTCGACGACCTCGCCGTACAGGTCGTACTCGTCGCTGTCCTCGATGCGCACGCGGACGATATCCCCGATCTTCACGGCTCCGGCGAACTCGGCGGCGTACACGTACACCTGTCCGTCGATGCCGGGCGCGTCGCCCTTCGTGCGGCCGATCAGTTTCGTGCCGGGCTGGTCGTCCTCGTCGTCGTTGAACTCGTCGATGATCACGTCCATGACGGTGCCGACCTTCTCGGCGAGTTTCTCGGCGCTGATGCGCTGCGCGACCTCCATGAAGCGCGCCAGCCGCTCCTCCTTGACCTCCTGCGGCACGGCGCCGGGCAGCGCGTTCGCGTCCGCTTCCTCGACGTCGCTGTACGCGAAGGCCCCCACGCGGTCCAGGCGGGCGTCCTCCAGGAACGTCAGCAGCTCCTGGAAGTCCTCCTCGGTCTCGCCGGGGAAGCCCACGATGAACGTCGAGCGGATCACGAGTTCCGGGCAGATCTCGCGCCAGCGGCGGATGGTGTCGAGCTGCTTGCCCGCGCCGGGGCGGCGCATGGCGCGCAGCACCTTCGGGCTGGCGTGCTGCAGCGGCACATCCAGGTACGGGAGGATCTTGCCCTGCGCCATGAGTTCCACGATCTTCTCGACGTGCGGGTACGGGTACACGTAGTGCATGCGCACCCACGCGCCCATCTCCCCGAGTTTCACGGCGAGGTCCGTCAGGTGCGCGCGGACCTGCTCACCCTGGAATTCGGACTCGCGGTAGCGGACGTCCACGCCGTACGCGCTGGTGTCCTGGCTGATGATCATGAGTTCCTTCGTGCCGCCCGCGATCAACCGGAACGACTCGTACAGCACCGCGCCCGCGTCCCGCGACACCTGCAGGCCGCGCAGCTTCGGGATGATGCAGAACGAGCAGGTGTGGTTGCAGCCCTCGGCGATCTTCACGTACGCGTAGTGCCGCGGCGTGAGCTTCACGCTGGGCGCGAACACGTCCCCGTGCCGGGTGTCCTCCCGGGCGGGCTGCTCCGCCCCGGCGCGCATGCCGGGCGCGGCGACCGGCAACAGGCCCGTGAACGCGTCCGTCTCGATGGGCAGCAGGGTCCGCACGTGTCCCATCACGTCGTCCACGGCCTCGCTGCCGGTGATGGCCGCGACCTTCGGGTGGCGTTCCATGATCTTCTCCGGGCGCTCGCCCAGGCAGCCGGTCACGATGACCTTCCCCGTCGCGTCCAGCGCCTCGCCGATCGCGTTCAGGGATTCCTCCACGGCAGGCGTGATGAACCCACACGTGTTCACGATCACGGCGTCGGCGTCCTCGTAACTGGGCGCGACCTCGTACCCCTCCACGCGCAGCTGCGTCAGGATCCGCTCGCTGTCCACCAGCGCCTTCGGGCACCCCAGGCTGATGAACCCCACCTTCCTCGCGCCCGCGGTGGCGGGCTTCACTGCTTCCGTCATGCTCACTCCTCGCCACGCCACACCCGCTCAGGCGGGGGCACGGCATTTCAGCCCGCCACTCTACCGTGACGGGCCGCAGGGGGATGGAACTGGATTACAGGTGGGCGTTTACTGGCAGTTCTGGACGGTCAGCTTCGCGCGTACTTCGGGGCTCAGCGCGAGGTTGCGCGGCAGGAACTGGCTGGCGTTCTGCGTGATGATGCGGCGGGTCTCGTCGCGGGCGGCGGTGAGACGCTGCTCGCTGACGGAAAGGCTGCTGAGGTTCGGCTGCGCGAGGCACAGCGCGCCGTTCTTCACGGTCAGGGTCTTGACCGGAACGGTGTTCGCCTCACCGGGCAGGGGCAGCGCCGCGCAGGTGCTCAGCTTGCCGGTCGGCAGCTTGCCGGTCAGGAAGTACTCGGTGATCGGGCCGTCCACGCAGGCGGTGCCGTAGGGGAACGCGGCGTGCTGCGGCTCGTCGTCGATCATGATCATCTTGGCGCTGGGGGTGCTGTTCAGGGCTTCCAGCGCGCCTTCCTGCGGGGTGGCGGGGTCCAGTTCGTTCTGCAGCATCAGCACGGGCGGCATGTTCGCGGGCAGCGCGGGCTGTTTGACGCTGGGGCCGCCCTTCCAGCCGTAGCAGGGGTTCGCGGCGTCGTACCCGCCGATCAGCGGATAATTCTGCGCGTTCAGTTTGCCCTGCGCGCGGGCCTGGGTCAGGGTGCTGGTCCAGGCGGTGTCGTTGCAGGTGACGGCCGTGAAGGTCGCGCTCGACCCGCTGGCGTCGACCGGGAAGGGCGTCTGCTCGGCCATCATGTCGCGGATGAACAGCAGGTACTGGGCGTTGTCGATGCCCATGCTGTTCATGTCGGGATCGTCGAAGTACGTGGCCTGCGCCGCCAGCGCCATCAGCTCGGGGGTGGTCGCGGTCGGGTTGGCCTTGATCAGGTTGTCCACGACGACCGTGATCTTCAGCAGGACGCCCGCGAAGGGGTAGGCGTCACGCTGGTACAGGAAGCTCGCAATGGTGTTCCCCATGATGCTGCGCAGCGGTTCGGCCAGCCCGTTCTGCGCGGCGTACACCTGCGCGCCGGTGCTGCCCAGTCCGAGCGTGGCGTTCTGCCGGGCGAGGTACGGGGCCATGGCGTCGCGGAAGTCCCGTTCGAACGCGGCGGGTTGCAGGCCGAAGGCGTGCTCCATGCTGGTGTTCCAGGACATGTTGCCGTCGAGCAGCATGCGCCCGGTGTTCTGCGGGAACAGCTTGGCGTACCAGGAGCCGAGCCAGGTGCCGTAGGAGTACCCGATGTAGTTCAGTTTCTGATCGCCCATCAGTTGCCGCGCGAGGTTCAGGTCGCGGGCGGTGGCGTCGGTGTTGATGAACGGGGTCAGCGGGTTCTTCTGGCAGGCCAGCGCGCTCAGGCGGCCGTAGCGTTTCATGGCCTCGAAGTTCGCGTCGCTCTGGTCCTCGGTGGGGGGGTTGATGGGGTCGGCGAGTTCGTTCGTGCCGCAGCTCAGGCGGGTGCTGGCACCCACGCCGCGCGGGGAGAAGCCGATCAGGTCGTACTGCTCGGTCATGGTCTTCAGGTTCGCGGCGCTCGCGGAGGGGTACTTGCCGCCTGCCCACTGGTAGGCGTACAGCGGCGCGAAGATCAGGCCGTCCCCGCCGGGACCGCCGGGGTTGAAGAAGATCGCGCCCTGGCGTTTGGCGGTGTCGCTGGCCGCCACGCGGATCAGCGCGACGCTGGCCTTGCCGGCGGCGAGGTTGCTCCAGTCCATGGGGACGCTCACGTCCGCGCAGGTCAGGCGGGAGGCGACGCTGCCCAGCGCGCCCTGAACGTATTCACTCTGGCTGTCCCAGCCCAGGATGGTGGGGTCGCAGGTCGTCCAGTTCAGTTTCTGGCTGGTGAAGGGGGCCAGGGCGTCGGGGGCAGGCTTGGTCTCGGGGGTCTGGGGGGGCTTGCAGGCGACCAGGGTGGTCGTCAGGGTCAGCAGGGCGAGGGCCGTTTTCTTCATGGTGGTTCCTCCGGTACATGGAGCAGGACGGGTCTTCATGGAACGTGAATGGCACGCTCACGCTGCGACCCGGCCGGAGCGTAGCAGGCACCCCTGTGTGGGTGCGTCCCGAACTGACTTGACTTCCAGCTGAGGCCGTGGTTCACCTCTGTCCCCGCTGGAATGGGTGTCGCGCACCTGATCCACACCCCCTCATGCGCTCGCGCTACACTGCCGGGACATGAATGCCAAGGTGATTGTCGTCACGTCCGGGAAGGGGGGCGTGGGCAAAACCACGACCACCGCGAATATTGGAGCGGCCCTCGCGAAGCTCGGCGAGAAGGTCGCCGTCATCGACGTGGACGTGGGTCTGCGTAACCTCGACGTGGTGATGGGCCTGGAGTCCCGCGTGGTGTTCGATCTCGTGGACGTGCTGGAGGGCAAGTGCCGCATGAGTCAGGCGCTGATCCGCGACAAGCGCGTGGAGAACCTGTACCTGCTGCCCGCGTCGCAGACACGTGACAAGGACGCGCTGGATCCCGAGGTGTTCAAGGGCGTGGTGCGGGATCTGGTGGAGAACGAGGGCTTCACGCGGATCCTGATCGACTCACCGGCGGGGATCGAGTCGGGCTTCCGCACGGCGGCGGCCCCGGCGGAGGGCGCGCTGGTCGTGGTGAACCCCGAGGTGTCCAGCGTGCGTGACGCGGACCGCATCATCGGGCTGCTGGAGGCGCAGCAGGTCAACGAGATCCGGCTGGTCATCAACCGCCTGCGGCCCAAGATGGTCGCCAGCGGCAACATGCTCTCCGAGGCGGACATCCTCGACATCCTGGGCGTGAAGCCGATCGGGATCGTCCCGGAGGACGAGGGGATCATCGTGAGTACGAACGTCGGCGAACCGGCGGTGCTGGGCAAGACGAAGGCCGGGGAGGCGTTCATGGCGACCGCGCGGCGCCTGAAGGGTGAGGACGTCCCGTACCCGAAGTTCGAGGAGGACCGGGGTTTCCTGGCGGCGCTGCGCCGCCTGTTCGGGGGGGCCTGAGATGTTCTCGTGGATGAAACGCGGCCGGACGAAGGAGACGCTGAAGGACCGCCTGGAACTCGTGCTGGCGTATGACCGGGCGCAGATTCCGCCCGGGAAGGTGGACGCGCTGCGCAACGACCTGCTGGAGGTCGTGAAGCGGTACTTCCCGGCGGGGAACAGCAGCGTGGAGATCGAGCAGCGCGGCGACATGGTCGTGCTGATGGCGAACATCCCGCTGGACGAGCCGCCCGCGGGTGGCCGCACCCGCTGACCGCAGGCCTCAGGTTCAGAGTGGCGTCGGGGGCTGACCCTGACGCCTTCTCTTCTGGACTCATGCGAGACGGCAAGCAACTCGGGCTCCCTCGGGGCCACTGGATGAGAGCCGGGCCAGCGGCTCTTAGGTTTTTCTGTGTGCCGGGCTCTACGCTGGGGGGCGTGACCTGCCCCGCCCGGAGTTTCTTGTGAAGTACGACCTGCGTTTCCCCGTGATCATCGCGCTGCTGCTGGTGGCGGGTCTGTTGACGGTCAGCACGGCGGCGCTGTCGCCGCGCGCCTCGGAGGGCATCTTCGTGAAGCAGATGCTGGGGGTGCTGCTGGCGCTGGTGCCGCTGGGGGTGCTGTGGTGGGCGGGCCGGGACCGCATCTACCGCTTCGCGCCGCACCTGTTCGGGCTGGCGCTGCTGCTGCAGGCGAGTACGTTCGTGATCGGCAAGGAGGTGAACGGGCAGAAGAACTGGATCATGCTGGGGCCGCTGCAGTTCCAGCCGCTGGAGATCACGAAACTGGCGTTGATCCTGATGCTGGCGGTGGTGCTGCGCGGGGGTTTCAAGGGGCTGCCGACGTACGCGCAGGCGCTGGCGGTGTTCCTCCCGGCGGTGGCGCTGGTCGTCGTGAACGATTTCGGCGGGGCGATGGTCCTGAGCGTGATGTTCGGCGTGATGCTGCTCGCGGCGCGCGTCCCGTGGTGGCACGCGGCGCTGGCGGTCGTGGCGATCGGCGTGACGGTCCCGACGGTGCTGTTCCCGCACCTGGAGCCGTACCAGCAGAAGCGCCTGACGATCTTCGTGAATCCGTACCAGGATCCGCGCGGGGCGGGGTATCAGGTGATCCAGAGCATCATCGCGGTCGGGTCGGGCGGCGTGGAGGGCAAGGGGTACAAGCAGGGCAGCCAGTCGCACAACGGCTTCCTGCCCGAGGCGCACACGGATTTCGCGTTCAGCACCTGGGCCGAGGAGCAGGGGCTGGTGGGGGCGCTGGGCGTGCTGGCGCTGTACGGGGCGCTGTTCTGGGGACTGGCGGGCATGGCGGCGCAGTCGCCGAGGTTGCAGGATCAGGTGCTGTTCGCGGGCATCCTGGGGCAGATCGGGTTTCAGGTGATCGAGAACATCGGCGCGGCCCTGAGCGTGCTGCCGCTGACGGGCATCACCCTGCCGCTGATCAGTTACGGCCTGAGCAGTCTGGTGTCCACCCTGACGACGCTGGGCGTGGCGTACGTGGTGTACCGCGACCGGCTGGACGGGCAGATCTGACCCGGACGACTGGGCTGGTGGGGAACGGGTAGGCTGGGGACATGACGAGTTTCCGGGTGTTCATCGCGACCAGTCTGGACGGCTTCATCGCGCGGGCGGACGGGCGGCTGGACTGGTTGCCTGGGGCCGCGCCGGACGGAGTGCCTGCCCCGGCGGGTGAGGATCATGGGTTCGGGGCGTTCATGGCCGGAACTGAGGTGATCGTGATGGGCCGCGCGACCTTCGACACCGTGCGGGACTTCAGTCCGTGGCCGTACGCGGGCAAGCGACTGGTGGTGTTGAGCCGCACCCTGACGGCAGCGGACATTCCGGAGGACCTGCGGCGCGAGGGAGTGGAGGTACATCCGGGGCCGGTGGAGGCGCTGGCGGCGGAACTGCGCGAGCAGGGCGTGGGGGGCGTGTACGTGGATGGCGGGCAGACCGTGCAGGCGTTCCTGCGCGCCGGACTGATTGAGGAGCTGATCCTGACGCGGGTGCCGGTGCTGCTGGGCGAGGGGATGGCGCTGTTCGGCCCGCTGGGCGGGGACGTGTGGCTGGAGCATCTGGGCTCGCGGGCGTTTCCTTCGGGGCTGGTGCAGGACGCGTACCGGGTGCGGCGGGCGTGATCGGCGCGTGGGGCGTTGATCCAGGGGGCCTGTCAGGCGCGTGTGAACGTGGCAGGTGCTCAATGGGTGGATGATGCGGCGCGCGGCCCTGACTGGTCCGGACCGGAACCTGGTGAAGGTCCGGGTGCTGCTGATGTTCTTCTCGGCGGGGCTGGCGAGTGTCACGCTGATGGTGTGGGTGCGCGCCCGGTACGGTCTGAGCCCGCCGCGCCTGTGGGTG
Organism: Deinococcus sp. JMULE3; assembly: GCF_013337115.1. NCBI lineage: Bacteria > Thermotogati > Deinococcota > Deinococci > Deinococcales > Deinococcaceae > Deinococcus > Deinococcus sp. JMULE3. The sequence goes on along the minus strand of NZ_SGWE01000004.1, from coordinate 2,001,961 downwards.
GTGGAGGCGCTGGTGACGGCGCTGCCGGTGCTGCTGACGGGGGTGGCGGTGGCGTACTTCCGGGGCGAGGCCGACCGGGAGGCGCGGGCGCTGGGGCGGGCGGTGCGGACCGATCCGCTGACGGGGCTGGGGAACCGGCGGGCGCTGTTCGACTCGTTCGAGGCGCGGGTCCCGCGTGCGGGGGAGCAGACGGCGCTGGTGATGCTGGATATCGATCATTTCAAGGGCGTGAACGACCGCTTCGGGCATGCCGAGGGGGACCGGGTGATCCGGGCGCTGGCGGACTCGCTCCGGGCGCACGCGGCGCCGGGGGATCTGCTGACGCGGCACGGCGGTGAGGAGTTCGTGTGGGTGACCGCAACCGGGGACGCGCGGACGCTGATGACGCGGGTGGAGGCGCTGCGCTCGGCGTTCACGCGCGGGGCGGGCCTGCCGGTGACGGTCAGTGCGGGGCTGGTGCTGACGGGAGAGGCGCGTCCGGACCTGCCGGACCTGCTGCGTCGGGCGGACGCGGCGCTGTACGAGGCGAAGGCGGCGGGGCGGAATCAGGCGCGGCTGGCCTCGTGAAGGTCCTGTGACGGTGGTGCCGGAGGACACGCCGGGGAGTTTGCACAGGCCAGCCTCATGGTGATGAGGCTTTCTTTATCCAGTCTCCATCTGACCCCCGGCAGATGCTTTAAGAGATAAAGTGTCGCGCATGGAATACCGGAACCTCGGTCGCAGTGGTCTGAAAGTCAGCGAAGTCGCCCTGGGCGGCTGGGAGACGTACGGCATCAACCAGGACGCCTCGGCGATGGTGCGCGAGATCGTCACCGCCGCGTACGACGGCGGCGTGAACTTCTTCGATCAGGCCGACATCTACGCCAAGGGCCGCAGCGAGGAACTCATGGGCGCCGCCCTCAAGGAATTCCCCCGTCACACGCTGGTCATCAGCTCGAAGGTGTACTGGCCCATGAGTGACGACGTGAACGACCGCGGCCTGAGCCGCAAGCACGTCCTGCACAGCATCGACGGGAGCCTGAAGCGCCTGGGCACCGATCACCTCGACATCTACTTCGCGCACCGCTACGACCCGGACGTGCCCATGGAGGAGATCGTGATGGCCTTCGATCAGGTCATCCGCGACGGCAAGGCGCTGTACTGGGGCACGAGCATGTGGCCCGCGGCGCGCATCGCGCAGGCGGTGGAATTCGCGCGGGCCAACGGCCTGCACGCGCCCGTCACCGAGCAGCCTGAATACTCCATGGTCCGCCGTGACCGCGTCGAGGGCGAGATCCTGCCCTACACGGAAAGCGCGGGCGTGGGCCTGGTCGTCTGGAGCCCGCTGGCGATGGGCCTGCTGACCGGCAAGTACGACGCGGGCAAACCCGAGGGTGCGCGCCTGACCGAGAAGGAGAACTGGGGCAAGAACTTCCTGACGGAGGAGAACATCCAGAAGGTCCGCGACCTGAAACCCATCGCGGACGACCTCGGCATCACCCGCGCGCAGCTGGCCCTCGCGTGGATCCTGCGTCAGAAGGGCGTGAGCAGCGTCATCACGGGCGCCACGAAGGTCCAGCAGATCGAGGACACCGTCAAGGCCGCGGGCGTGCGCCTGAGCAGCGATGTGATCGAGCAGATCGAGAGCATCCTAGGGCGCTGATCGGTGCGGGGCGGGGGGGAGGGAGAGGCGCAGGTCTCCCCTCCCCCCCGACTGTGACCTTTACGCGCGCAGCTGGCCGGGCGTGACGGGTTCGCGCAGCAGCCGCGCGTAGGCGTCCGCGCCGCCCCGGTCGAGTTCGGCGCCCACGAGGTCCCCGCCGACCGAGTACGTGAAGATGTACGCGCGGAAGTTCGGGTTCTGGATGAAGCGCAGGGACTGCGCGGCGCGGGCGTCACTGGCCAGGGCGTAGGTGCGCAGGAAGTCCAGCACCTCGGCCTCGGGGGCGCCGTCGGCGTGCAGGCGCATGGCGGCCTCGCCGCTCACGCCGCCCAGCGCCTTCTTGACGTGGCTGGCGGCCAGGAACGTGCGGATGTCCTCCGGGTCCACGCCCGAGAGCGCGGCGAGGTCGCCGGTCAGCCAGGCCTCCAGTTCCGCGCGGGTCATCACGGCGCGCAGGGCGTTCACGGCAATGCCCTCGGAGACGACGCATTCCGGCGCGTTGATCAGCTGGATGCCGTGTTCAACCCAGCCGCGTTCCCGCACGAGCAGCGCTTCCTTGGTGGCGTGCTCGGTGTGGTGGCCGGGGTAGCCCTCGTGCGCCATCAGGTCGGGCAGGGCGGGCAGCAGCACCGGGAGGTCGGTGTTGATGTCGATGCGGCTGCGCAGGTTCCCCAGCGGCCAGTTGTACCCGCTCCAGGGCTTGTCCGTCACGAGTTCGATGCTGAAGTCCTCGCCCTGGGGCAGACCGAAGCGCTCGGTGACGCGGGCGCGCAGTTCGGCCAGGATCGGCTGCGCCACCCGCAGGATCTCGCCGCGCGGCACGGCCAGCCGGGCGCGCAGGGCCTCCTCACGCGCGGGCAGGGGGCCGCTACCGGGCAACGTGGCGTCCAGTTCGGCCAGCGCGGCGTCCATGGCGCCCAGGTCGGCGCGGCGCGGTTCGATGTCGTACAGGCCGCGCACCTCGTCCGCGTAGGGGATCGCCTCGCCGGACAGCAGGCGGGTCATGGTGTGCATGGCCCGCACCTGCACCTCCAGCCACGCGCGCCGCTCGGGTTCGGGCACGCCCCCCACGTCACCCAGGAGGGCCTGCGCCTCGTCCCGCAGCGCCTGCGGGTCGCGCTTCTCCCGCACGGCCCACTCCTGCGGGCCGCCGTACCCGTCGATGAAGCCCTCGGAGTGCGCGTCGATGGCGTGCGCCAGCCGCACGTAGCGTTCTGCGATGTCGCTCATGCCCCGGAGGATAGGCCCTGCGCGGCCCCAGGGTCAGTGGGCAGCCGGCGATGCCGGACGCCGGTCAGGGCCGCCCGAAGGGGTTCAGGCCCAGGGTGGGCGCGCCGTTCAGGGCGTCCACCCCGGCGCTCAGGAGGCTGTCCACGCCGCGCGTGAGTTCGCGGGTGGTGGCCTCATTCTGCTCACGCACGACGTCCGGCGTGACACTGACCGGGTACGGCGTGCCGTCGGATTTGGCGTAGTTCAGGATGGTCAGTTGCAGCGCGCCCTCGCCCACCGGGAAGACGCGGGTGGCGGTGTTGCCCACCCCGGCGGTCTGCTCGCCCAGGACCGGGCCGCGCCGCGCGTACTGGATCTCGAACGCGAAGAACTCGCTGCACGAGGCGCTGCCCTCGTCGACCAGGACGGCCATCGGCCCGCTCCAGAGGTTCGGGTTGCGGACGCTGCCTGCCAGTCGGCCGTCCTCCAGGCGGGTGCCGCGGCTGACGACCGTGCGGGCGTTCCCGTCGGCGCTGCGGGCCAGTCGCGTCAGGCTGGGCACGAAGGCACTGACGGCACTGTCGCACTCGGCGAGGCTCCCGCCGGTGTTGCCGCGCAGGTCCACGATCACGCCGGTCGCGCCGCGCGCCTGGGCCTGCCCGACCAGATCGTGCACGCGCTGCGCGACGCCGCCACCGGACAGGAAGGTGGGGATGCGGATCACGGCGGCCTCGCCGGACCCGGTGGGCACGAAGCTCAGGCGCGGCAGGTCCACGGTGCTGCTCTCCCGCGCGGTGATCGTCAGCGCCAGAGGCTGGCCCAGTCGCTCGGCGCCCAGCGTGATGGTCTGGCCCTTCTCGCGCGCCGCGCGGAGGTTCTCGTAGGTGTACGCCGCGCCGTCAATGGTCACGAGGACGTCCCCGCGCCGCAGGCCCGCCTCCTCGGCGGCGCTGCCGGGCACGACCTCGGTCACCACGCGGTTCTGTCCGTCCAGTGAGCCCAGCTTCACGCCGAACTGCAGCCGGTTGCCGCCTGTGACGCTGGCGCGGAAGTCGCGGTAGTCCTCGGGCGTCTGGAAGAAGGAATGCTCGTCGCCCAGCGCGGTCAGTTCGGCCTCCACGACCGGGTAGGCCTTCGCCTCGGGGCAGGTGTCGGGCGTGGGCGCGCAGACGTTGTCGAGCCGCTCCTGGTACTCGCGGGTCAGCGCGGCGCGGTCCACGCCAGACAGCCCGCCGTACTCGTTCTGGATGAGCAGGTTCACGCGGTTGAACACGTCCTGCGCGGGCGACACCACCCCCTGCGCCCGCGCCGGGGCCAGACTGCCGCCCAGCAGCAGCGCCGTGAGGCCAGCCGCTCGCGCGACGCGGAGGAAGGGCCGGGCGGTGGGCGGAGTGTATGGGGCGTTCATCGGTCCCCTCATTGTGCGCCGCACGCATGGGAATTTGGTGGGGCGCGATTGCGACGAAACTCACAGGATTCACCCGCCAGGACGGATAAATCACCCCACGCCGGGGGCGTGACTGCGCGGCGGGTCAGAGGGGGCGGGCCAGCGGCGGGAGGGGTCAGTGGCTGGAGGGGTCAGCGGCGCAGCGCCGGGAGGAACGACGCGCAGGCCAGCGTGGCGGCCAGCCCGCCCAGCCCGGCACCGGTCACGCCGCCGAGCAGACCCGCACCACCGGCGCACAGCACGGCCAGCCAGCGCAACGTCCAGCGTTTCGAGAACGGCCCGGCCTCCAGAACCTGACCCGCCGCGTTCACCGTGAGTTCCAGCATGTGTGTCATGTCTCCGTCTACGCGCCGGGCTGCCCGGCGGTTGCCGCGCGTCACGGCGTGGGCGTGCCGGGGCGGGATAGACTGCCCCTTATGATCGGAAAGACTTACAAGACGATGCTCGGGGACCGTGAGCTGAGCATCGAGACGGGCAAGCTCGCCAAACTGGTGAGCGGCTCCGTGACCCTGCGCTACGGCGACACGGTCGTCCTGGTGACCGCGCAGGCCCGCGAGGAGAAGAGCACCCTGGACTTCCTGCCGCTGACGGTGGAGTTCGAGGAACGCCACTACGCCGTCGGGAAGATCCCCGGCAGCTTCCACCGCCGCGAGGGCCGCCCCGGCGAGAAGGCCATCCTGTCCGCGCGCATCACCGACCGCCAGATCCGCCCGCTGTTCCCCAAGGGCTACCGCCACGAGACGCAGGTGATCATCACGGTCCTCAGTGCCGACCAGCAGAACCTGCCGGACGTGCTGGGTCCCATCGGGGCGTCGGCGGCGCTGAGCATCAGCGACATTCCCTGGGCCGGGCCGACCGCCTGCGTGCGCGTGGGTCAGATCGACGGGCAGTTCATCCTGAACCCCACGACCGACCAGCTGGAGCGCAGCCGCATGGACCTCGTCGTGGCGGGCACCCGTGACGCCGTGATGATGGTCGAGGCCGGCGCGCAGAACGTCTCCGAGGAAGATCTGGTGGCCGCGATCGAGTTCGCGCACGCCGGGATGCAGGGCGTCCTGACGCTGATCGAGCAGATGCGCGCCGAACTGGGCCAGGAGAAGTTCAACTTCCTGGCCGACGGCGACCTCAGCACGGACCTCGTGCCGGAACTGACCGAGGCGGCCCGCGCCTCCGGCCTGCGGGACGCGCTGCTGACCGCGAAGAAGAAGGACCGTTCGGCGGCCATCAAGGCGCTGCGCGAGCGGCTGATCACGGCCCGCGTGCCCGACGCGGACGCCGACGGGGCCGCCGAGCAGATCGCCGCCATCAAGAGCGCGTTCGGCAAGGTCGAGAAGCAGGAACTGCGCCGCCTGATCCTCGAAGACGACCTGCGCGCCGACGGCCGCAACAGCCGCACCGTGCGGCCCATCTGGATCGAGGCCCGCGCGCTGCCCCGCGCGCACGGCAGCGCGATCTTCACGCGCGGCGAGACGCAGGTGCTCGGCGTGGCGACCCTGGGCACCGAACGCGACGAGATCCTCGTGGACGACCTGACCACCGAGACCGGCGACAAGTTCCTGCTGCACTACAACTTCCCCCCCTACAGCACCGGTGAGGTCAAGCGCATGGGCGGCCAGTCCCGCCGTGAGATCGGGCACGGGAACCTCGCCAAGCGCGCCATCCGCGCCGTGCTGCCCACCTTCGAGGAGTTCCCGTACGTCATCCGCCTCGTGGGCGAGGTACTGGAATCCAACGGCAGCAGCAGCATGGCGACCGTCTGCGCCGGAACGCTGGCCCTCATGGACGCCGGGGTGCCCATCAAGGCCCCCGTGGCGGGCGTCGCGATGGGCCTGGTCATGGAAGGCGACAAGTACCGCGTCCTGACCGACATCCTGGGCCTGGAAGACGCGCTGGGCGACATGGACTTCAAGGTGTGCGGCACCGCCGACGGCATCACCGCCCTGCAGATGGACATCAAGGTGGGCGGCATCACCCCGCAGGTCATGCGTGAAGCCCTCGCGCAGGCCCGCGAGGGTCGCCTGCACATCCTCGGCAAGATGGCCGAGGTGCTCGCCGCGCCCCGCGCCGAACTCAGCCCCACCGCGCCCCGCATCGTGAGCATCAAGATCAACCCCGAACTGATCGGCAAGGTCATCGGGCCCGGCGGCAAACAGATCCGCGAGCTCGAAGCCATGGGCGCGCAGGTCACCGTCGAAGAGGACGGCACCATCCGCATCTTCAGCGCGGACGGCGCCGCCGCCGAGGCCGTCAAGGCCCGCATCGAGGGCATCACCCGCGAGGCGAAGGTCGGCGAGGAATTCGACGGCACCGTCGTCAAGACCGCCCCCTTCGGCGCGTTCATCAACCTCTTCCCCGGCCAGGACGGCATGCTGCACATCAGCCAGATGAGCGAGGAACGAATCAATGCCGTCGAGGACGTCCTGAACGTCGGCGACAAACTCCGCGTGAAGATCGCGAACATCGACGACCGCGGCAAGATCGACCTGATCCGCCCCGAACTCGAAGGCAAGATCGCCCCCCGCGAACCCCGCCCCGCCCGCACCGGCGACCGCGGCGACCGTGGCGGCCGCCCACCCCGCCGCGACTGAGGGTCAGCGTCGCAGGTTGAAAGTTGATCGTTGAAGGAGGGGCGTGCGGATCACTCGCACGCCCCTCCTCCTTCTGCCCTTCCTACAACCCACAGCCCACACCCCTCCCCTACCGGTTCAGCAGTCGGTACAGACCGACCCCAGTGCCGATCAGTCCGGCGATCAGGGCGGGCAGCAGCGTCGCCAGGGGCGCGTCCAGCAGCAGCAGCGCCCCCAGCAGCGCGAAGGTCAGCACCTCGCCCACGATGCCGGGAATGGACACGCGCGGCAGGTCGCGGGTCAGGAGCGTCACGCTGCCGAACGCCAGGGCGGCGGCCAGCAGGGCCATCAGCCAGAACAGGGCCGTCATGCGCGCAGTGTAGAGCGCCGGGCAGCCCCATCCTCCGGAAGCGGGACTGGATCACGGGTTCCGTTTCGCTGCCACTCTGCTGAGCAGCTCTACGAGTCGCATCCACTCGGACTGAACGGTGTCTGCACGCCATTCAGTCGGAGTCCGCATCATACGGATTCCGTTTATTTCGTGAACAGATCGGAACACCACCGATCTGTTCACTCCATGTCCGGAACCCGCTTCGACTTCTACTCGCTCCGCTCGGATTGAACGGCTTTATAAGCCATTCAATCGGAGTCCAGATCAGTTCAGGGGCGGAACTTCGTTGATGGGCTGGTCCAGGTCCTGCCCGTCGGCGGGGATCTCGTCCTGGTTCTCACCCTGGTCTCCCTGCTCGCCGGGGTTCTGGTCCGGGATGACGGTGGGGTCCGGTTCGACCGGGAGGGGTTCGGGCGGGTTCTCCACCGGCACCTCCGGGACGGGGACGGGTTCCGCCTCGGGGGCGGGTTCCTCGACGGGCGTGGCGGGAATGGCGTCGACCGGGTCGATCGGGTCAGGTTCCGGAGCAGGCTCGGGTTCGGTCATCTCAGGCACGGGGGTGGGTTCGGGTTCCGGTGCGGGCTGCGCGGGTGGGGCGGGCTGGCGGCGGCGGCCGAAGAAGCCCGTGTTGCTGCCGCTGCCGTCTCGGGCGACGGGTTCGTTGTCGGCGTCCTCGGTGCGGAAGGCCATGTTCACGTTCCGCACGACTCGGTACGTGATGCCGTCCGGCTGCCGGAATTCCGCCTCGGGCTGCCCGGCCAGGGTGCCGGCGACCGACTGCTGCCAGATGGGGGTGGGAATCTCGCCGCTGTACGCCCAGCCGGGCAGCACGCCGCCCTCCTGCTTGCCCACCCAGACGGCTCCGGCGACGGTGGGGGTGACGCCCGCGAACCACAGGTCCTTGATGTCGTTGGTGGTGCCGGTCTTCCCGCCGACGGGCCAGCCGGGAATCAGGGCGCGCGTGGCGAGCCCCCCCTGGGAGGCCGTCAGGTCGTTGACGACGCCGCGCAGCATGTCCAGTCCCAGCCAGGCGGCGCGGGCGTCCCACACGCGTTTCGGGGTGGGGGCGGCGCGGGTGTAGATGACCTTGCCGCGCGCGTCCTCGACCTTGCGGACCAGGGTGGGCGCGTAGTACAGGCCGCCGTTGGCGAAGGTGGCGTACGCGGACGCCATCTGCAGCGGGCTGGCTTCCAGCGTGCCGATGGTCAGGGACAGTCCGGCGTTCGGGGGGGGCGTGAGGCCCAGGTCGCGCAGTTTCGCCTCGAAGGTCGGGATGCCGAGTTCCTGCCCGATGCGGACGGTGGGGAGGTTCAGGCTGTGGTCCAGCGAGTAGCGCATGGTGACGTACCGGCCGGTCCAGCGGCGGTCGTAGTTCATGGGCTGGTAGTCACCCTGGATGGGAGCGTCGAGGACGGTGTCGCTCTGCTTCCAGCCCTTCTCGAGCGCCAGGGCGTACAGCAGGGGCTTCACGCTGCTGCCCACCTGCCGCCGGGCCTGCGTGGCGTTGTTCCAGTCGCTGGGGCGCCCGTCCGTGAGCTTCTGCCCGACCAGGGCCAGCACCTCGCCGCTGTCCGGGCGGACCAGCGCCGCGCCCAGGGTCGCGCCGTCGGGCAGGCGGGCGCTGCGGCTGGCCTGCTCGGCGGCCGCCTGAGCCTGGGCGCTCATGCCGGTGTAGATCTTCCCGCCGCCGTACAGCGCCTTGCGGCCGATCAGAGGCAGCAGTTCCTTTTCCACCGCCTGCAGGTAGTAGAAGTTCGGGTAGCGCTGCGCGCCCTCGGTCCGCTGGAGGTTCTCGCCCAGGCGGTCCGGGCGTTCCAGGTTCGCGGTGCGCAGCGTGCCGTCCGCGTTCCAGCCGATGCGCCACCCGGCGGGGTAGATCGGGGTCTTCCAGGCGGCGTCCGCCTCGGCCTGCGTGACCTGCCCGTCCTCGACCATGCGGGCCAGCAGGCTCTTCATCAGGGGCCGGTACGACTTGAATTCCTTGTAGCGGCGGTTCGGGGCGGGAATGATCGTGGCGAGGTACACGCTCTCGGCGAGGTTCAGTTCCGCCGCGTCCTTCCCGAAGTACGCGTGCGCCGCGCCGCCCGCCCCGATGATGTCGCGGCTCCCGCCGTCGCCCCAGTAGATGACGTTCAGGTACGCGTTCAGGATCTGCTTCTTGTCGAAGTTGCGTTCCAGCTGGTAGGCCAGGACCGCCTCCTTGAACTTGCGTTCCGCGGTGCGCGCGCCCTGCAGGTCGGCCAGCAGGGTGTTCTTCACGACCTGCTGCGTGATGGAACTGCCGCCCTCCAGGTCGTTCTTCAACAGGCCCTTCAGGAGGCCGCGCCCGATGCCGATCACGTCCACGCCGCCGTGCTGGTAGAAGCGGCGGTCCTCGCTGGTCACCACGGCCTTCTGCAGCCACGGGCTGATCTGCCCGGCCTTGAGCAGGTCGCGGTTCACGCTGCCGCCACTGCTGAGGCTGGGCGTCAGCGTGCCGACCAGCGTTCCGGCGCGGTCGTACACGCGGGTCTGCCCGCTGAATTCCAGGACGTCCAGGTCGGACACGCTGGGCAGGTCGCGGCCCCAGGCGACCCACAGGCCGCCCACGCCAGCCGCTCCGGCGAGCAGCGCGCCGCCCAGGATGTTCAAGGCTCTCATCGGGGCCACTCTAGCGGGTGAAGCTGAACGGAAGCTGCGGCCACGGAAGCAATGAATGGGGGGGCGGCGGTGGCCGTCATGACAGGCAGTCTGCCACGCGCGGGCCGCTACGCCGTCCACAGAAAGCATGAGCGTCCCTTGCGGCTTGCGGACCCCCGGGGCGGGGTGCGGGAATCAGGGAACACTTGCCCCGCCCCGCAGCGCGTACCATGACCCGTTAGCGCGCCATGACCCAGACTGCCCCCACCTCTGCCACCGACCCCCGCCTCTTCCAGACGATCGTGAAGGGGGTGGGACAGGCGATCGGCGACTACCGCATGATCGAGGACGGGGACCGCGTGATGGTCTGCCTGTCCGGCGGGAAAGACAGCTACACGCTGCTGGACGTCCTGCTGCACCTCCAGAAGAAGGCGCCCATCGACTTCGAGATCGTCGCGGTGAACCTCGACCAGGGCCAGCCGGGCTTCCCGAAGGACGTCCTGCCCCGCTACCTGACGGAACTGGGCGTGCGCTTCGACATCCTCACCGAGGACACGTACAGCGTCGTCAAGGAGAAGACGCCGGAAGGCAAGACCACCTGCGCGCTGTGCAGCCGCCTGCGCCGCGGCATCCTGTACGCCCACGCCCGCAAGATCGGCGCGACGAAGATCGCGCTGGGCCACCACCGCGACGACATCCTGGAAACGCTGTTCATGAACCTGTTCTTCGGCGCGCGCCTGAAGGCCATGCCGCCCAAACTCCAGAGCGACGACGGCACGAACGTCGTCATCCGCCCCCTGGCGTACGTCGCGGAGGCCGACATCATCCGCTACGCGCAGGCACGCGAATTCCCGATCATTCCCTGCAACCTCTGCGGCAGCCAGGAGAACCTCCAGCGCAAGGTCGTCGGCGAGATGCTGGGGGGCTGGGAGCGGGAACACCCGGGCCGCCTGACGAACATCGCACGCGCCCTGACCCGCGTGACGCCCAGCCACCTGATGGACCGCACCCTGTTCGACTTCGCGTCCCTGAGCGTCACGCCCGCCGAGGGCGACCGGGGCTTCGACCCGGACGAGTACCCACAGCGTGAATTCCTGAGCGGCGTGCAGGAACTCGACATGCTCGGCTGACGCCGCGCGCGACAGGTGGGGCGGGTAGGCTGCCGGGGTGCGTCCCGACCTGCCCGCCCTGCTGCGCTTCCTGGCCTTCGATTTCGACGGCACGCTGACCGATTTCGTTGCGGCGGACATTCACGCGCTGGACACGCTGCGGCGTGCGGCCTGCCCGGATGTGCCGCAGACGGCGTTCGAGGACCGGGCGGTGGACCCGCCCGGATTCATCCGATTCCCGAACGTCCGGGACACCACCGGACGTTCGTCCATCTCCTGAAGTCCGGTCGTTGTTGCTTCTCCCTCCGGTCGGGTTCGTCTGCGACTCACCGCAATTCTTTTCGAGATCATGGCCTTCCACGACCGGGTGGAGGCCGGGCTGGCCGACCCGCTGCGGCAGGACGCCGAGCGGCTGGGGCGGACGCTCGCGGCGTCCGGCGTGACCCTGACGGAGGAGCACCTGGGCCTGTACACGCGGGCGCTGGTGGCGGCGACGGTGCCCATGCCGGGCGCGGCGGAGCTGCTGCGTGACCTGCGGACAGGCGGGGTGCGGCTGGCACTCCTGTCGAACGCGTATGACGGCCCGGCGCAGCGGTCGCGGGTGCAGGCCTGCTTCCCCGACGTGTTCGAGGTGGTCGTCATCGCGGGCGAGGTGGGGGCGCTGAAACCCGATCCTCTCCCCTTCCGGGTGATGCTGGACGCCCTGAACCTCCCAGCGGCAGCAGGGGCGTACGTGGGGGACAGTCCGGAGCATGACGTGCGCGGCGCGGTCGCGGCGGACCTGAGCGCGTGGCACGTCCACGCGCACCCGCGCGTGCGCGAGCGGGCACTGGCGGGAGGCGCGGCACTCAGCGTGGCGGCGCTGGCAGACCTGCCCCGGCCCTCATAACCCGTGGGGGATCAGGGCGGTGCCCACGCCCAGCGCGACGTACACCCCGCCGGACACCTGCTGCTGCCGCCGGGCGAAGGTGCGGCTCCCCTGCCAGCGCTGCCCCAGGCTGCCCGCCAGCAGGGCGTACGCGCCGTCACTCAGCGTGGCGAGCCCCAGGAACACCAGCCCCAGCGTGAGGGTCTGCGCCCACACCGGCCCGTGCCCGGGGTGTACGAACTGCGGCAGGAACGCGACAGCGGCTTTCAGTTCCGTGACCGGAGGAACAGCGCCCCCGGCCACTTCACTTTCACCCGCTGCTGGTCACGGTGACTCGCGCTGCTCGGTTCAGGTGAGACGCAGGAACAGTGCCTGCACCTCACCTGAACGCCGCCTGTGGAAGAACAGCGCCGTCTTGGGGTTCAGGGCGTTCACGACCGCGCCCTGCCGGTAGATCCGCGTCAGGGGCTGAGCGTCCGGCACAGTGACGGTCAGGGCGTCCGGGGTGGGGGCGCGCAGGGTGCGCAGGGTGCGCAGGCCCAGCACGATCAGGTACGCGGCCCCCACCCACTTCAGGACGCTGAACAGCAGCGCGCTGGACAGCACGAGCGCGGAGACGCCCAGCGTGGCGGCCAGGACGTGCACCAGTCCGCCGGTCTGCACGCCCAGCGCGGAAACCATCCCGGCGCGCCGTCCCTGGTGGAGGCTGCGCGCCACGATGTACAGCACGCTGGGGCCGGGAATGACGATCAGGGCCAGTGCCGCGACGCTGAAGGCGAGCAGGGTGGGCAGGTCAGGCATGCCCGAGCATAGCCGCGCCCTGCCAGAACAGGCGCGGACCGCCCGGTCAGGGGTAGGGCCGCGCCTGTCGGGGGTGGGTCAGGGCGTTTCGGTGTAGGCGCCCAGGCGGCGGAAGCGCGCGGCCCGGTCGGTCTTCAGCGTGGCGGGGTCCTGCGCGGCCAGCTCCCGGAGGTGCCGGGTGACGGCCTCACCGACGGCGCGGGCAGCCTCGTCGGCGTTCTGGTGCGCGCCGCCTGCGGGTTCAGGGATGACTTCCTCGACGATCCCGAGTTTCAGGAGGTCCGGGGCGGTCAGGCGCAGCGCCTCGGCGGCCAGGGGGGCCTTGCTGGCGTCCTTCCAGATGATGCTCGCGGCGCCTTCCGGGGAGATCACGGAGTACCACGCGTTCTCCTGAATCAGGACGCGGTTGCCGACGCCGATGGCGAGCGCGCCGCCGGAGCCGCCCTCGCCGATGACGACGTTCACGACGGGCACGCGCAGGTTCAGCATGCGGCGGATGCTCTCGGCGATCGCCCAGCCCTGCCCGCGTTCCTCGGCTTCCAGGCCCGGGTAGGCACCCTGGGTGTCCACGAGGGCCACGACGGGCAGCCCGAACTTGTCGGCCAGGTCCATCAGGCGCACGGCCTTGCGGTAGCCCTCGGGGTTGGCGCTGCCGAAGCGACGTTTGATCTTGCTCTTGGTATCGCGGCCTTTCTGCTGCAGCAGCAGCATGACGGGCACGCCCTGCCAGCGGGCGGGGCCGCCGATCAGGGCGGGGTCGTCGCCGTAGCGGCGGTCGCCGTGCAGTTCGGTGAACTCGGTGCACAGGCGGTCCACGTAGTCCAGCGCGGTGGGGCGGCCCTGCGCGCGGGCCAGCTGCACGCGTTCCCAGCGGGTCGGGGTGACCCTGGGCTGCGCGGCGCGCAGGCGGTCCACCTCGGCGCGCAGGGGGGTCAGGGCGGCGTCGAGGTTCTGCCCGGTGCGCTGCGCGGTGACTTCCAGGTCGCGTACGCGGGCCTCGAGTTCCTTCAGGGTGTCGATGGGGGCGGTCACGCGCTCACCTCCCGGCGGGTCAGCAGGCCCAGCAGCGACGCGAGGTACGCGCGTTGCTCGCGGCGGTCCACGACGGCGTCCACCATGCCATGCTCCAGCAGGAACTCGGCGCGCTGGAAACCCTCGGGGAGGTTCTGGCGGATGGTCTGCTGGATCACGCGCGGGCCCGCGAAGCCGATCAGCGCGCCGGGCTCGGCGACGATCACGTCGGCGATGGTCGCGAAGCTGGCGGTCACGCCGCCCGTGGTGGGGTCGGTGAGCAGGCTCACGTACGGCAGGCCCCGCTCGGTCAGGCCTTCCAGGGCGACGGTGGTCTTGGCCATCTGCATCAGGGACAGCGCGCTTTCCTGCATGCGGGCGCCGCCACTGGCGGTCACGATGATCAGGGGTGTGCCGTGCGCGGCGGCGTGCTCGGCGGCGCGGGCGATCTCCTCACCGACGACGCTGCCCATGCTTCCGCCGGAGAAGGCGAAGTCCATGACGGCCAGCGTGACCGGCACGTCCAGGATGGTGCCGGTCCCGGTCAGGATCGCGTCGGGGCGGCCAGTCTTCTTCTGCGCGCGGCGCAGGCGGTCGGTGTAGGCCTCGGTGTCCTGGAAGTTCAGGGCGTCGGTGGGCTGCACCCGACCGGACAGCTGCGTGAAACTGCCCTCGTCGAGCAGCACCTGCACGCGCTGAGCGGCGTCGAGGCGGATGTGGTGCCCGCACTTGGGGCACACGTAGGCGCCCGCTTCCAGGTCACGGTTGTACACCCCTTCCTTGCAGGCGGGGCACTGGGTCCACAGGTCAGGCACGTCCGTGCCCGGCTGCTGCTGGGGGCGACGGCGGCGGAAAAAACGGTCAAGGGCCATGCGGTGTACTCCTCCGTGGGCATTCTAGGCGGCGCGGCCCGCCGCTTTTGCACCGGGTGCAAGGAGCGTCCAGCCGCGCCGCCCGGCGCCCGCACCTCATACGGATTCCGTTTGTTTCGTTGACAGATCGGAACACCACCGATCTGTCAACTTCACGCCCGGAACCCGCTTCTCTCCCGCTCGCTCTGCTGCGCAGCTCTGCGAGTCCGCTCGGGTCGAAAGATTTTGCAAACCTTTCAACCGGAGTCCGTATCAGCCCAGCTTGGTCTTCAGGTAGTCGTCCATCTGCGCCAGCTGCACGTTCAGGTCGCGTTGCAGGGCGTCCACGCGGGCGGTCAGGGCCGCGACGTCCGCGCCGCCGCTGCCCTGACCCAGCACCCGGAAGCGCTCGTCGAGGTGCGTCTGCAGCTGCGCGAAGCGGCTGCCCTCCTGCTGGTCGAGGCTGACGCGCAGGGCTTCCATGTCGCGCAGCAGCTTGGCGCTGTCCGCCTGGGCGCGCAGGCCCGTGATGCCCGCCCAGAAGTAGAAGACCAGGCTCAGGAGGGTCGCCACGATCAGCAGGATCAGGCCCATGGGCACGCCGGTGTACGTGACGAACCCCAGGCTCAGCGTGTGGGGGAACATCAGCGCGTTGGTGTTCAGCACGGCGAACAGGCCCAGCAGCACCAGCACGACGATCAGCACGACGGTTCTCATCCGTTCAGCGTAACGGCGCGCGGTCCGGGTGGCCTTGCGGGAACGTTGACGCTGCGGGCGTCCCCTGCCGGGGATGGGGCGGGGTGGTCGTCCACGCTCGCGGGCCATGCCCCCTGGTGGACTCAGGTCTAAAGTGATATCACTTTGATAGTTATTCGAGATCGCCCGGAGGTTCCACCATGAACGAACTGCAGCAGGCTCCCACCCCCACCCCCCACGGCGGCGTCTCGACCCGCAGCGGCGTCGCCAGCACCGAACGCCCCGCCTTCGGCCTGCCCGGCATCCCGGTCTTCCTGGCATGGCTGATCGCCGCGATGGGCACCGCCGCACTGCTCATCGCGCAGATCCTCCCACTGGCCGTCCTGGCCCTGCTGCTCCTGACCTTCACCCTGGTCGGCTTCTTCATCGTGCAGCCCAACCAGGCGACCAACCTCACCCTGTTCGGCCGCTACGTGGGCACCGAACGCCGCAACGGCCTGTACTGGACCAACCCCCTGACCGTCCGCAAGAGCGTCAGCCTGAGGATCCGCAACTTCAACAGTGAACGCCTGAAGGTGAACGACGCCGCCGGGAGCCCCATCGAGATCGCCGCCGTGATCGTCTGGCGGGTCGTGGACAGTGCCCGCGCCGTGTTCGACGTCGAGGACTACGCCGAGTTCGTCGCCATCCAGAGCGAGACGGCGCTGCGCCACCTCGCCAGCCAGTACCCCTACGACGAGTACGACGGCGCGGGCATGAGCCTGCGCGGCAACGCCGACGACGTCGCCGAGGCGCTGGGCCTGGAACTCGCCGCCCGCCTGCGCCACGCCGGCGTGGAGGTCCTCGAAGCGCGCCTGTCGCACCTCGCGTACTCCCCGGAAATCGCCGGGGCGATGCTGCAGCGCCAGCAGGCCAGCGCCATCATCGCCGCGCGCAGCCAGATCGTGCAGGGCGCGGTGGGCATGGTGCAGATGGCCCTGAAGGAACTCAGCGAGCAGGACATCGTGCAGCTCGACGAGGAACGCAAGGCGCAGATGGTCAGCAACCTGCTGGTCGTCCTGACCAGCGAGCGCGGGACACAACCGGTCGTGAACGCCGGTAGCCTGTACTGATCATGCCGCCGCGCAAGAACTTCCCCCTGCGCATCAGCCCGGAGCTGTACGCCGCGCTGGAACGCTGGGCGGCGGACGACCTGCGCAGCGTCAACGCCCAGATCGAATACCTCCTGACCCGCGCCGCACGCGACGCCGGACGCCTGAAAGACAAGAAGAAAGAGGACGGGGAATAGAGGATCGAGGTCCCGTCACCCCTCCCCCCCCGGTCCCCCCGCGCGTGTCAAGGTCTTCATCCACCCTTGAGACTCGCGGGGGGCGCTATGCTGCGGGGCGCCATGTACGTCGTCGTCGAAGGGCCCATCGGGGTCGGAAAAACAAGCCTCGCCCGGCGGCTCGCCGCGCGCCACAACGCCGAACTGAACCTGGAGATCGTCGAGGAGAACCCCTTCCTGGCGAAGTTCTACGAGCAGCCCGACGCGTACTCCTTCCAGGTGCAGGCGTTCTTCCTGCTGTCGCGCTTCAAGCAGCTCTCGGCGCTGTGGCAGCCGGGCCTGTACCGCGACTCGGTCGTCAGCGACTACCTGTTCGACAAGGACTTCATCTTCGCGTCCATGAACCTCCGCGACGCCGAGTTCGCGCTGTACGAGGACCTGTACTCGCACCTGTCCCCGCGCCTGCCCACCCCGGACCTCGTGGTGTACCTGCGCGCCGACACCGACGAACTGCTGCGCCGCATCGCGCTGCGCGGCCGCCCGTTCGAGCAGGACATGCAGGCCGCGTACCTCGCCAACCTCACGGGGCGGTACGACGAGTACTTCCGCACGTACCCGCACCCGCACCTGATCATCGACGCGGCCGGGATCGACTTCGTGAACAACCCCGAGCACGAACAGCAGATCATGGCCCGTATCGGGGACGCCCTGCGCGCCGGACAGGCCGCCGACTGATGTACCTCGCGATCTCCGGAAACATCGGCAGCGGCAAGAGCACCCTGACCCGCATGCTCGCCGGGCGCTACGGCCTGCGCCCCGTGTACGAACCCTACGCCGAGAACCCCTACCTGGAGGACTTCTACGGCGACATGCGCCGCTACTCCTTCCACTCGCAGGTGTACTTCCTGTCGCGCCGCCTGGAGCAGCACCTGAACCTCGTGACCGGCGCCCGCTACGTCATCCAGGACCGCACGGTGTTCGAGGACGCCAACATCTTCGCGCGGAACCTCTACGAGAGCGGGCAGATGGAAGAACGCGACTGGGCCACGTACCGCAGCCTGTACGAGGGCGTGCTGCCCGCCCTGCGCGTCCCGGACCTGCTGATCCACATCGACGCCAGCCTGCCCACCCTGAAGCGGCGCATCGCGCAGCGCGGCCGCGAGTACGAACAGGCCATCCCCGAGGCGTACCTGGGCGGCCTGAACCGCCTGTACGACACCTGGGTCGCGGGTTTCGACGCCTGCCCGGTCGTGCGCGTCCCCGGCGACCAGCTGGACTTCGTGGCCGACCCGCAGGCCTTCGAATGGGTGTGTCAGCGCGTGCAGGCCAACGGCTACGGGCTGCCGCTGCTGCGCTGACAGGCCCGCAACCGGATGCCCGGTCAGATGAGGCAGTGCGCGGCGCGCCCACTGGGTACGCTGCGCGGGATGCCCACAATTCAGCCGTCCGTCCTGACCCTCGCCCTGCTCGGCACTGCTGTCAGTTCCGCCCACGCGCAGGCCACCCCAGATCCGCTCATGGGCTGCCCCGCGTGGCAGACCCTGAATCCCGGCGAACTGCGCGCCGCGCGCGTCGGCATGAACCGCGCCGTGTTCACCGACGCGGCAGGTAAACCCGGCCGAGCCTACGTGGTCAAGGGCGACCTGCTCCTCCAGGGCCCCGCCGTGAACGGGCGGCGCTGCAGCTACTTCGTGCGAGGCGGCGCCCCGACCGGCGTGGGCGGGTACCTGAACGCCATGCAGGTGCAGAACGTTCCCACCAGTCCCGCCCTGAGCGGCACCTGGAAGTCCGGGACGGGCACCCTGATCCTCGCGAAGACGGCCGCCGGCACGTGGCGGGTGCAGGGGGACGCGCTGTACCCGACGCCCGGCGGCAGCGCGAACCTGGGCGAGGTGGACGGGACCCTGACCCGCCAAGGCGGCGCGTGGCAGACCGCAGCAGACGGCTGCGAGCTGAGCCTGTGGCCGGTCGGCCCGTGGCTGGTCGCGCTGGACAACGGCGCGTGCGGCGGCCTGAACGTGACGTTCAGCGGCCTGTACACCCGCCAGCGCTGAGGGGCTCAGGTGGCGGGCCGCTATGATCCCGGCATGCGCCTTGCCGAGCTGGCCGACCACCTGCACGCCCACCTGACCCCTGTTGGCCCGGACCTGAATCCGGAAGTGACGGGCGTCACGCACAACGCCGACTGGGTGCAGCCCGGCTCGGCGTTCGTGGCGATCCGCGGGGCGCGCTTCGACGGGCACAGCTTCATCGACCGGGTCGCGGCGGCGGGCGCGGTGGCCGTGATCGGCGAGGGCCTCCCGGACGGCATGACCAGCCCCCTGCCGTACCTGCGCGTGTCGAGCGCCCGCGCGGCGCTGGCGGACGCCGCCGCCGCACTCGCCGGGCACCCCAGCCGGGGGCTACGGGTGGTGGGCGTGACCGGCACGGACGGGAAGACCACGACCAGCTGGCTGGCCCGGCACCTGCTGCGCGCCGCCGGTCTGCGCACCGGCCTCCTGAGCACCGTCGGGTACGAACTGCCCGACGGTGCGCTGCGGCACTTCCCGGCGCACTTCACGACGCCCGAGGCGCCGCAGGTGCAGGCCACCCTGGCCGAGATGGTCACGGCGGGCGCGGACGCGGCGGTGCTGGAGGCCAGCAGCCACGCCCTGGCGCTGGAGCGCGTGCGGAGCGTCGCGTGGGACGTGGCCGTCTGGACGCACCTGTCGAGCGAGCACCTGGACTTCCACGGCACCCTGGAGAACTACTTCGCGGACAAACGCCGACTGGTCGAGGCCGCGCCGTTCGCGGTGCTGAACGTGGACGACCCCTGGACGGCGCAACTGCGCGGCGTCGCCCCCGCCGAGACCACCTACTCCGCCGAGGGGCAGCACGCCGACTGGCGCGCCACCGACATCGAGGAACGCAGCACCGGCCTGCACTTCCACGTGATCAGCCCGCTGGGCGAGTTCGACGCGCACCTGCCGATGATCGGACGCTTCAACGTCGCCAACGCCCTGGCCGCCATGGCCGCGAGCGCGCACCTCGGCGCGGGCTGGGAGGCGCTGGCGGCAGGCCTCGCGTCGTTCCGGGGCGTGCCGGGCCGCATGGAACTCGTGCCCGACACGCGCGGGCGGCGCGTCGTGGTGGACTTCGCGCACACGCCCCCCAGCCTCGAGAAAGCCCTGGGCACCCTGCGGACCACCACTGCGGGCCGCCTGACCGTGGTGCTCGGCTCGGCCGGCGGGCCGCGTGACCCCGGCAAGCGCGCCCCGCTCGGCGAGGTCGCCACCCGCCTCGCGGATCACGCGGTCTTCACCGAGGAGGACTGCCGCGACACCCCCTGGACGACATCCTGCGCGAGATGCAGCGCGGCGCCCAGGAAGGCGGACACACGAACTTCGAGGCCATTCCCGACCGCCGCGCCGCCATCCGCGCCGCCATTGCCCTGGCGCAGCCCGGCGACACGGTCCTGCTGGCAGGGAAGGGACCCGAGGACACCCTGGAACGCGCCCACGAGACCCTCCCCTGGAACGAGACGCAGGAAGCCATGGACGCCCTGAAGCTGCGCTGACCCCACCCGGGAGGCATGATGGGGCATGCGACCCCTGTGCCTGCTGC
The DNA here is from genome assembly GCF_013337115.1 of Deinococcus sp. JMULE3. Lineage (NCBI taxonomy): Bacteria > Thermotogati > Deinococcota > Deinococci > Deinococcales > Deinococcaceae > Deinococcus > Deinococcus sp. JMULE3. Next base: position 1,981,880 of record NZ_SGWE01000004.1, on the reverse strand, counting down.
TTGCCGCCTCGCTTCTGCCCGCGCACGCCGCGCAGGTGCCAGTCCCGACACCCACGGGCGGCATTCCCGCCGGGGCGACCGTCGCGCGGCACGAGGGTCCGAACCTGACCGTGCAGACCACCGCGCCCGCACGGGAGGGCTGGCTGACCGGGCTGCGCGTCACCGCCGGGGGCACAACGCGGACCTTTCCCGCATGGCGGACGATCAGCAACCCCACCTTCTGGCCCGGCCTGAGCGTCACGGACCTGGGCGGCGACGCCAGGCCCGAGGTGCTCGTGACCCTCATGACCGACGAGGGGACCGGCGTGGCCGTGTACGACGCGCGCGTCCTGAGCCTGCCGGACCTGCGCGAGTGGCCGGTCACGCCGCCCGTCCCGTACCTGCGGCAGCAGGTGCGCTTCGGGTCGAACACCCTGACCCTGCCCGGCCGCAGCGTGAAACTCCCCCACTGCCGGGCCTGCGTGGCGAGGCGGCCCGCATCGGCGATCAGGTCCGCTGGACCGTGCAGGGGGGCAGCCTGACCGCGCTGGTCGAGGTGCAGCGCGCCTGGGCGTTCACGGGCCGCCTCGTCCTGACGTACCGCGCGCAGGGCGGGCGGCTGATCCCCGACCGGGTCCGCTTCGACCCCACGCCACTGGACGAACTGCTGGAGTAGGCACTGGCCTACGCCGCCCATCCGCCACCATGCGGATGCCCGCTGCCCCACCCAAGCGGCACACTCACCCAGACCCGATTCAGGGAGAGGAGGCGACCATGCCCGCAGGAACACCCGACAGCACCACAGCCAGAACGCCCGACGCCCCGGACGGCGATCCCGGCGACCGGACACCCACACCCGGAGGCCCCACCCCCCAAGGCAAAGTCGCCTCCCCATCCACCTGAAAGAGAGAGACCCATGAACGGCAAACACCTCGTGAAACTCGGCCTGGAAAAGAAAGCCATCGCCCTCGCCCAGACCGCCGCCACCCAGCGCGAAACCGCCGGACTGACCCGCGACGACATCCTGAGCGAACTGCGCGCCGTGCAGCAGAACCCCGCCGCGTACGCTGCGGGCGGCGTGTACGCCCCGCTGGCCGCCGAACTCCTCGCGCAGCAGGCCATCCTCGACGCCCGCAAGGGCAGCGACCTGCGCCCCGCACCCCTTCCCTACCCCACCTGGGGCGCGGACCTGATCGATCCCGGCGCGCACCGTCAGATGGACGTCGCCATGCGCCTGCCCATCAGCCGCGCCGGAGCCCTGATGCCCGACGCGCACGTCGGTTACGGCCTCCCCATCGGCGGGGTCCTCGCCACCGAGAACGCCGTCATCCCCTACGGCGTCGGCGTGGACATCGGCTGCTCCATGATGCTGTCCGTCCTGCCCATCCAGCCCGGCGCGCTGCGCACCGACGAGGCCACCACCCTCCTGCTCAAGCACACGCGCTTCGGCGCGGGCGTCGCCTTCGAGAAACGCGACCGCCAGGACCACGACGTCCTCCACGAAAGCACCTGGCAGGACCAGCCCATCCTGCGGCACCTGTACGACAAGGCCGCCACCCAGATCGGCACCAGCGGCAGCGGCAACCACTTCGCCGAATTCGGCACCCTCACCCTCCCCCACGCCGACCTCGGCCTCGACGCCGGCGAGTACCTCGCCGTCCTCACCCACAGCGGCAGCCGCGGCCTCGGGGCGCAGGTCGCCGGACACTTCACCGCCCTCGCCGAACGCCACCACCCAACCCTCGCCCCCGAAGCGAAAAAACTCGCGTGGCTCCCCCTCGACCACGAAGACGGACAGGCGTACTGGCAGGCCATGAACCTCGCCGGACGCTACGCCCTCGCCAACCACCACCTCATCCACACCCGCCTCGCCCGCGCCCTGAACGTCACCCCCCTCGCGCAGGTCAGCAACAGCCACAACCTCGCCTGGAAACAGACCGTCAACGGCCAGGAACTCATCGTCCACCGCAAAGGCGCCACCCCCGCCACCCACGGCCAGCTCGGCCTCATCCCCGGCAGCATGGCCGACCCCGGCTTTGTAGTCCGCGGCCTCGGCCACGAAGGCGCCCTGCACAGCGCCAGCCACGGCGCCGGACGCCAACTCGGCCGCAAAGCCGCCACCAGCACCCTCAACAAAAAAGACGTCCAGGCGTACCTCACCGGGCGCGGCGTCACCCTCATCGGCGGCGGCATCGACGAAGCCCCACAAGCCTACAAACGCATCGAGGACGTCATCGCCCGGCAGACCGACCTCGTGAACGTCATCGCCAGCTTCCAGCCTCGTGTGGTCCGCATGGACACCGGGAGTGAGGACATCTAGCAGTTGGATTGGTTGCGCCTGCGGCGGGCTGCCCCACCCCCCAGCCCCCTACCCCAGAGGGGCAGGGGGGGCTTACGTTGCACTGGGCAAGAGTGTTGACTGGTGCGGCGGTCTTGTATTGGGCGATGACGGGTCCGGCTTCGACGCCATCCTCCGCCCCCTCGTAGGCCCGCGCGCTGCGCGCACGACGGCCGGTGGCGGTCTGCGGTCAGGTGATCAGTGGGACGCTTCGCGCCGCTGATCGACTTTCAAAACCACGCTTTTGCCCAAGCGAGAAAAAGTAGAACTTTCCGGCACGCACCAAGTTGACTGGCCCCACAAACGTCGTGGCAGACGAGCCCGTCGTGCGCGAAGCGCGCGGGGCGCCCGCAGCGATACCGGAGGTCTGCAGCCCCATCCGTGGCCGAACCCGCCAGTCACCCACCCATAAAGCCAGAGAAATACCTGCCGAGCGCAGCGACTGCTCCCCCTGCCCCCCTGGGGTAGGGGGCTGGGGGGTGGGGCAGCCCGCCGCCAGGCGCACCCCTTCCAATGGGGAACCCCAATGCGTCAGTCCCGAACGGTGGCCAGCAGTGATTCCAGCCCTCCCTCGTACCCGTCCACGCGTCCCCATTCGGGCAGGAAGGCTTGTGTGCGGGTGACGTCGTTGGGCACGACGACGACGTGGAGTCCGGCGGCGGCGGCGGCGGTGGCGCCGTTGAGGCTGTCTTCGACGGCGAGGCACTGGTGGGGGTGGAGGCCGAGTTGGTGGGTGGCGAGGGTGTAGAGCTCGGGGTGGGGTTTGACGCGGGTGACGTCGTCGCGGGTGGCGAGTGTTTCGAAGTGGTCGTAGAGGTGGTGGTGGTGGAGCCAGCGGGTGACCCAGGTGCGGTCGCTGCTGGTGGCGAGGGCGAGGCGGAGTCCGGCGGGTCGGATGGCGTCGAGGACGGCGCGGACGCCGGGGCGGAGGTCGCTGTGTTGGATGGTGTGGTAGATGTCGGTGCGCAGGCGCTCGTGGGTGGCGTGGCGGTCCTGTTGGACGCTGTCGGGGAGGCCGAGCCAGGGGTCGAAGGCGTCCCAGGTGCCGATGCCGCGTTGCCAGTCGTGGAGGTGGAGTTCGCGGTCGTGTTGTCGGTAGAGGGCTTGCCAGTGGGTGAATTCGGGGGTTTCGGTGTCGAGGATGGTGCCGTCGAAGTCGAAGATCACGGCTTTGATGGTCATGCGCCGAGTGTAGGGGTGGTGGGTCAGGGCGTGTGCGTGAAGTGGGCTTCACTTTGGGTGGACGCCTGCCCTGTGCTGGGGCGGGTAGGCTCGGGGGTATGGCTGAGTGGGTTCAGAATTTGATGGACAGCATGGGGTACCTGGGGATCCTGCTGTTGATGGTGCTGGAGAACGTGTTTCCGCCGATTCCGAGTGAGTTGATCATGCCGTCGGCGGGGTTCGCGGCGTCGCGTGGGGATCTGAATCTGGTGCTGGTGATCCTGATGGGGACGCTGGGGAGTGTGATCGGGACGCTGCCGCTGTATTACGTGGGGCGGGCGTTCGGTGAGGAGCGGTTGGTGGCGTGGGCAGATAAGCATGGGAAGTGGTTGACGCTGAGTGGTAAGGACATCCGGCGGGCGGACGACTGGTTTGACCGGCATGGGTCGAAGGCGGTGCTGTTCGGGCGGATGGTGCCGGGCATCCGGTCGCTGCTGAGTCTGCCTGCGGGCATGAGTGAGATGCCGATGGGGAAGTTCCTGCTGTTCAGCGCGATCGGGTCGGGCATGTGGGCGTCGTTGCTGGCGGGGGCGGGGTTCCTGCTGGGGGAGCATTACGACCGGGTGGAGGAGTACGTGGGTCCGGCGAGCCGGATCATCCTGGGCATGCTGGCGGTGGCGGCGGTGGCGTGGTTCCTGCGCCGTAAGCGCGAGCAGGAGCACGCCGAGGTGTGAGGGCTGTGGGTTGTAGGTTGTAGGAAGTCAGAGGGGCGACCGCAGATTCCGGTCGCCCCCTTTCTTTTGCCTTTCCCACTCCCCACTCCCCACTGCCCACTCCCTACAACCCCTGTTCAGTGTTCGAGGCGGATGTGCGGCAGGCGCTTGTCGAGCCACGCGGGGAGCCACCAGTTCCACTTTCCGGCGAGTTTCAGGAAGGCGGGGACGAGGACGAGGCGGACGAGGGTGGCGTCGAGGGCGACGGCGATGGCGAGGCCCAGGCCGATGCTTTTACTGGCGACGACGCGGCCGAAGATGAAGGCGCTGAAGACGATGAACATGATGATGGCGGCCGAGGTGATGATGCGGGCGGTGTGGCCGACGGCGAGGACGACGGCTTCGTCGTTGGGGTGCCCGGCGAGGTATTCCTCCTGCACGCGGGACAGCAGGAAGATCTCGTAGTCCATGCTGAGGCCGAACATCACGGCGAACAGCAGCACCGGCAGGCTGGCGTCGAGCACGCCGACGTCGCCGGGAATGCCCAGCGGTGCGGCCAGGACGCCCTCCTGCACGATCAGGGTGACGAGGCCGATGGCGGCGCCGACGGTCAGGGCGTTCATGAGGATGCTTTTCAGGGGGATCAGGAGGCTGCGGAACGCGACCATCAGCAGCAGGAACGTGCCCGCGAACACGGCGAGGACGACGGTGGGCAGGGAGTCGGTGATGGCGCGGCTGAATTCCTCGCCGCCGACGGGGGCGCCGCCGAGCAGGTAGGCGTAGCCACTGGTCTCGATGGTGTCCCGGATCTGCCGTTCGAAGGCGGGAATCTCGCGGGCGGGGAGCGTCCGGTCGGGGATGACGGTGACGCGCAGCAGGGTCCGGTCGCGGCTGAACGAGCGGGTGGTCAGGGCGCTCAGCGCGGCGAGCTGGTCGGTGCTGCCCCCACTCGTGCCCGCGAGGTCGCTGGGGGTCAGGAAGGGGCTGAGGACGCCCTTCACGCCGGGCAGGGCGCGCAGGTCCGTCACGAGCGCCTGGAACTTCGCGCGGTCCTGCGGGGTGTAGCGTTGTCCTTTCAGGTCGAGGATCACCTCGAACTGGCTGAGGAGGCCGCCGGCGCCGAGCGCCTCGACGGCTTTCAGGGTGTCGCGGCTTTCCACGCCGGGGGTGAGGCCCCACGCGCCGGCGTACCCGGTGCGGATGTTCAGGGCGGGTGAGGCGAGCAGCAGCAGGAAGGCGGTGCTGCTCAGCACGGCGATCCAGGGTCGGGCGGTGACGCGCCGCGCGAAGGCCGTCCACCCGCCGGACGCGGCGCCGCTCTGCGCCCAGTTCAGGCGCGTGAAGCGCGGGTGGTTCACGCGGTCGCCCAGCAGCGCCAGCAGCGCGGGGAGCGCGGTGAGGCTGGCGAGGACGGTCAGCAGGACGGCCAGCACGCCGCCGATCCCGATGGAGCGCACGAATGCGATCGGGGGGAGGATCAGGCCTGCCATGGCGATGGCGACGGTCAGGCCGCTGAAGGTGACGCTCCGCCCGGCGGTGTGGACGGTGCGTTCGGCGGCGAGGCGCGGGTCGGGCGTGCGGTTCAGTTCCTCCCGGAAGCGGTTGACCATCAGCAGGGCGTAGTCGATCCCGGCGCCCAGGCCGAGCATGGTGATGACGCTCTGCGCGAAGGTGCTGACGTCCATGACGTGCGTCAGGCCGTACAGGGCGGCCATGGCGACGCTGATGCTGAGCATCCCGACGGCCAGCGGGAGGCCGGTGGCGACGAGTGCGCCGAACACGACGAGCAGCAGCGCGCCGATCAGGGGCAGGGCGACGAGTTCGCTGCGTTTGGTGTCGCTCTCGGCGAAGTGGGTGAAGTCGTCGGCGATGGCCTGCCCGCCGGTGACGCGGATGTCCAGCGCGGCGCTCTCTGTCCGCGCGGTGTAGGCGCGCACGCGGCGCAGGGTGTCGCTCGCGCCGTCCAGCAGTGGAATCTGCGCGAGGGTCAGGGCCAGGGTGCCGTCCGCCGAGCGGGTGCGGTAGGGGCCGCCTCCCTGCGCGGCGGTGACGCGGGTGACGCCGGGGACGTCCTCCAGGCCGTCCAGGAAGCGCTGGTAGGTGGCGTCGCCGTCGCGGGTGCCCAGGGGCGGGGTGCTGCGGGTGACGAGGACGACGGTGTTCGTGTCGCGTTCTCCGAAGCGGTCGCGCAGCAGGTCGGTGACACGGGTGGCTTCGGACCCGGTCAGGCCCCCGGCGGGGTCGGCGGTCAGGGCGGCGGGGGCGCGGGCGGCGAAGGGGAGGCTGAGGGCGGCGGCGAGCAGCCACGCGAGCAGCACCGCCCAGGGGTGCCGGGAGACGAGTCGGCCGAGGGTGCGCATGAGCTCGAGTAGAGCACGGGTGGGCCGGGAAGACCGGGGGGCATGCGACGAAGCGCATTTATGATCAATTGGCGCCATCTTGCACCATCTGTTGACATCAGGCATCAGATGGCGCAAGATAACCTCACCTGAGAGGAGGTGCCGGTATGAACGAAGCGACGACCCCCACGGACGAGGTCCTGACCCTGGAGGAACTGGCCGCCTACCTGAAGGTGAGCGAAACCACCGCGTACACCCTGGTGCGCAGCGGTGAGATCCCGGGCCGCAAGGTCGGCCGGGAGTGGCGTTTCCTGAAAGCCCGCGTGACCCACTGGCTGATGCAGGCCGGGACGGAGGAAGACATGGAGAAGACCGGATTCGTGCAGCGCGATGAACTGGGCGGGGAATTCAAACAGGAAGGCGGCCAGGAATACGTGGCCCTCTGGCTCCCCATCACCCGCGAGGAGAAGGCCGCCCAGATCGAGAAGGCCACCCGTGACGGCGTGAACGTCAGCGAACTCGTCGCCGACTACCTCCGCAGCTGGGTCAAGGCGTAAGGGACATGGAGGCACTCATGGACAGGACCGGATTCGTGCAGCGCGACGACCTGGGCGGGGAATTCAGGCAGGAAGGCGGCCAGGAGTACGTGGCCCTCTGGCTCCCCATCACCCGCGAGGAGAAGGCCGCCCAGATCGAGAAGGCCACCCGTGACGGCGTGAACGTCAGCGAACTCGTCGCCGACTACCTCCGCAGCTGGGTCAAGGCGTAAGGGACATGGAGGCACTCATGGACAGGACCGGATTCGTGCAGCGCGACGACCTGGGCGGGGAATTCAGGCAGGAAGGCGGCCAGGAGTACGTGGCCCTCTGGCTCCCCATCACCCGCGAGGAGAAAGCCGCCCAGATCGAGAAGGCCACCCGCGACGGCGTGAACGTCAGCGAACTCGTCGCCGACTACCTCCGCAGCTGGGCGAAGGCGTAAGGGGGTTGTAGGCAGTGGGGTGTGGGGTGTGGGAAGGGATCGGAGCCCACACCCCACAGCCCACACCCCACACCCCATTCAGAACAGTTCGTCGTGCAGGCGGTAGTACGCGAGTTTCGTGTCGTCCACGAGGGCGCGGCCGTACAGGTCGAGGAACTGGGTGGCGTAGCGTTCGCCCAGTTCACTGCGGACACTGCGGTGGGCCAGGGCCAGGTCGGCGTGCCGGTCGGCGATGCCGAGGCGGCCCACGTCGATCAGGCCTTCCACGTACTCGCCGTTCAGGATGATGTTGTCCAGCGTGGCGTCGCCGTGCGTGACCACGAGGTCGTCCTGGGGGGGGCGGGTGCGGGCCAGTTCGTTGAAGACGCTCACGGCGCTGCGTCCGGCGCGCTCTTCGTCGAAGTCGCTCCCATCGATCAGTCCGGCCTGCACGCGTTCGCGGGCCAGGGGCAGGGTGACGTCCAGCGTCTGGCGGAAGGGGCAGTCCCGCAGGGGCAGGGCGTGCAGTTCCCGCAGCGCGCGGGCCAGGAGGTTCACGACCCGTTCGGGATGCAGGCGGGCGTCGGGGTGGCTCATGGGAATGCCGTTCAGGCGGGTCATGGCCAGGAAGTCCTGGTCTCCTCCGGTCTCGAAGGCCACGACCTGCGGGGCGGGAATGCGCCCGGCCAGCCAGCGCAGCCGCTCGCGTTCCTGTTGCAGGGTGCTCGCAGCGTGTGCGGTGCGGGGCTGCACTTTCAGGACGTAGCGGGTGGATTTCCAGACCTGCGCGCCGCTCTGGCCGCCGCTCACGCGTTCCCAGCGGGCGGCGGGCAGCACGCGTTTCAGGGATTCAGGGAGAGTGGGGCGGTCAGGCGCGGCAGTCACGCCGGGCAGTCTGGCAGCGCGGCGGACGTTCAGGCAAGCGTGAAGCCCGGCCCGCACGGCCCGCGCCGGGGGACCGCCATGATGAAGGGCGTGACCCGCTCCTCCCCTGCCCCGCGCCCACCGAACCCCGAACCGTCCAAGCGGGAGTGGTTCAGCGAGATCATCGGCCGCACGCGCTTCGTGGTGCTGATCGCAGTGATTGCCGTGCTGCTCGTGTCGTTCAGCCTGTTCCTGCAGGGGACGCTGCTGGCGCTGCACACCATCTACGATTCCTGGCGGGACACGTTCACGCAGGGCATCGCCAGTCAGGAGGGCAACATCGCCGTGGAATTCCTGGAGATCGTGAGCACCATGCTCAAGGCGGTGGTGTTCTACCTGATCGGGGTGGGCCTGTACTCGCTGTTCATCACGCCGCTGAACCTGACGTCCGCGCTGGGCGTCGAGAGCCTCGCGGATCTGGAGCAGAAGGTCGTGTCGGTGATCATCGTGATTCTGGGCGTGACGTTCCTGGAGCATTTCGTGCGCTGGGACAAACCGCTGGACACCCTGTACTTCGCGGGGGCGCTGGCGCTGGCGGGGGGCGCGCTGGTGTTCTTCCAGCGGGTGCACCGGGGTAGCGGTTCTGACCTGGGGCAGCCGCAGTCGAAGGTGCGCGCGCGGCAGGAACTGTTCGAGCACCACACCGAGCAGCGCCACATCGACGATCACGACGTGCAGCTGGCCGAGCAGGCCACCCAGGCCAAGCAGGAAGGCAAGGTGGACGCCGAGGAGGGCAGCGGCTGAGGTCCTGCCTCCGGAGCGCCCTGGACACCTGGCCCCCCGCGCGCGGGTACACTGTTCAGAATGAGGGTTGGTCTGCTTGAAACTCACGCCGCGCGCCTGCCGGGCTACTGGTCGGCGTTCCTGAAGGAACTGGGCTCAGAGCCGGTTCTTCCCGCCCTGGACGACGCGGAGGCGCTGGCGCTGGGCCGCGAGAGCCTCCCGAACGAACCGCTGAGCGTGCAGCTGACGCTGGGCCGCATCCTGTCGATGGGCCGCGTGGACGCCGTGCTGCTCGGGCAGTGGCCCGCCGTGAGCGGCGACGCCTGGAGTGAGGCGCTGCCGGACCTGCTCGCGCGGCGCATCAGCGGCCTGCCCACCCTGATCAGCGTGCCCGACGGCCCCGACGGGCTGGAGGGCGCGGCGACCGAACTGGGCCTGCGCGTGTCGCAGAACGCCGGTCGGGTGCGGCTGGCGCTGGAGAAGGTGCGCCCCATGGCGCAGGACCCGCGCGCGTCGCAGCCGGCCCTGACCCGCGCGAGCCGCGTGACGGTCGCCGTGATCGGCCCGCGCGCCCTGCTGAGCGAACCGCTGGTGCAGGGGCCGCTGCGCGCGGCGCTGGACGACCTGGGCCTGCACGCCGTGTTCAGTCACGAGCTGCCGGTCGCGGACGTCCTGAAACGCGCCGAGCGCCTGGAGCAGCCCCGCGCGACCGCCGGGGACCGCGAGCTGTTCGGCGCGGTGTCGATGCTGGGCGGCAAGGGCGCCGTGAAGGGCTTCATGTTCGTGAGCGGCGCGCGGGACGGCTCGACTGCGGCGGCCCTGTCCCGCCTCGCGGAGCGGCAGCACAAGCCGACGCTGCTGCTGAGCGTGGACGGTCAGGCGGACTTCCCGGAACTCGCGGCGTTCCGGGACCGCGTGACGCTGGGCGGCGTGACCCGCACCCCGGTCAGCGAGTCGGAGGGTGAGGGCGCGTGAAGCTCTGGCGCTGGCTGACCACCCCGGACCCCGCGCCGGGCTTCACGGCAGGCAAGATGCTGAAACTCACCGCGCGCGTCATGCTGTTCGCGCTGGTCGCCACGCTCCTGAGCAGCCTGCTGCAGCTGACGCCGCTGAAGGACACCCTGAACACTTGGTGGGGCAGCCTGCTGTTCGTGCTGCTGCTGTACATTCCCGCCGCGCGTTTCCTGACGATGGACACTTTCGCGCCCCGCCGCCCGGTCGCCACGCCGGGCACGGGCGCGAAGGGCGCAGCGGCGAAGGGCAGCAGCGCGCAGCGCCGCAAGGAACGCAACCGCTACGCCGGGGTCCGCAAGGGCGCACCCAAGTACGGGGGCCGCCGATAGAGTCCGGGCTCGCCCGCACGCGCAAGGCCCGTCCGGCGCGCGAGTGGGCGGGCGAACGGCTGTTCCGACCCGCCGCGCAGACCCTGGTGCCGCCCCTGGCGCGGCTGAATGTCAACCCGCAGCACGTGGTGCTGCTGCACACCGCCCTGGGCCTGTACGCCGCGCTGCTCATCCGGCGCGGCGAACGCGTGCGGCCCGCGCTGCTCCTGCAGGTCAAGACGCTGCTTGACGGTCTGGACGGGCAGCTGGCCCGCGCGACCGGGCAGACCACCGAGACCGGCCGGTACCTGGACACCGAGGGGGACCTGCTGGTGAACCTCGCGCTGAACGTGGCGATCCTGGGCCGCCCGGGCGTGCCGGTCACGCTGCTGCAGAGCCTGATCCTGACCGTGGACTTCCTGTGGGAACGGGAATACCGTGCCGCGCGCGGTGAGGTGTTCCGGGCACCCGCCGCGCAGGACGGGGATGACCCGATCGTGCTGGGGGCGCTCCAGGCCGTGTACGCCGCGTACTTCGTGCCGCAGGAGCGGGCGCTGGACCACGTCTTCCAGAGCCGACTGCGCCGCGTGACCGGGTCGGCCACGCCGGGGGCGGCGCAGCGGCAGGCGTACACGCCGCTGGCCGTGAACGCCCTGAGCGCCAACCTGGGGCTGGCCACACAGTTCCTGCTGCTGGGCGCATGCGTCCTGGCGGGGCGCCCGCACTGGTACGCGCGCAGCCTGGGGCTTCAGGTGCTGGCCCTGGCCGGCGCGCAGGTGTGGCGGGAAGCGCAGGCCCGGACAGTCGGCGCGGATCAGCCCTCCTCCAGTGGGTAGGTGCGTGCGGCGCGGGCGGCCAGGGCGATCAGGTGCGCGTAGAAGCCGCCCACGAGTGTGAACACCAGCCAGCCGGGGAAGTTCCCGATGTCCGCCAGGGAGAACGCCGCCGGGAATTCCAGCACCCAGCCCTTGGGCTGCGCGAGGTCCAGTTTCGCGAACCACGCGGCGAGGACCGCCGCGTAGATCCACAGGTAGTTGCGGTTCAGGCGCCAGCCCAGCGCGTCGGCGCGGCTCATGGGGCTGCGCGGCTTGCTCAGTTCCGCCAGCAGCAGCTGGTGCCAGCCGGGGTCCACGCGGTCGCCCAGCATGGCGGGGTAGAAGAACCGCTCCATGATCCGCACGCGGTGGTGCGCGATCTCGTACGTGCGGAACCGGCGGGCTTCCAGGCGCAGGAAGAAGTAGTTCATGAACATCGCGAACAGGAACGTCGCGTGGCTGTTGTTCACGTCGCCCAGCGCGAAGGACGACAGGCCCGCGGTGGTCACGACGGACCAGTTGGTCGTCATGTCCAGCCGCTGCCGGTACGCGGTCATCTTGCCGACCTCGGCTCGGTACAGGTGGATCAGGGCGTTGGCGGTGTTCGTGCTGTAGCTCACGTCGGTGAGGCCCGCAGCGGCCTGCGCGCCCGGTCCCAGCCCTGTTCCTGGCATCACGCCCTGCATTGTGGCACGCGCTGAGTGGCCTGCCGTTCATGAGTCTGCCCGTCAGACGACTGAAGGTCAGCAGGTGGCACACTGCCTGTGGCCTCACCCTCCCGGGGGGGGTCGGGCCGTATTGAAACTCACCCCACAAATGACCGGCCGCATATCGGCCTATGGTTTCCAGACCATTCCCACACGTCCCACTCACCGTGGCCGGGCTTTCACGCCCATCCACGCCGGAGGCTTCATGAACCGTACCCGTCTGACTGGCCTGCTGACCCTCTCCGTCCTCCTCGCCGCCTGCGGACAGACCCCCGCGCAGCTCACGCCCGACGCCACGCAGGCCAGCGCGCCCGCCTACGTGGACGGCGAACTGCTCGTGCAACTCAACGGCGGCCTCAGCAGCCAGGCCCTGACCAGCCTGGGCGCTCTGGGCGTGCAGAGCGTCGAGACGCTCGCCACCGTGAACGGCGCCGCGCTGCTGCGCGCCCGCATCACCGACGGGCAGAGCGTGACCGCCAAGGCGCAGCAGTTGCAGGCCAGCGGCGTCGTGCGCTTCGCGGAACCCAACTGGACGTACCAGACCCAGGCGCTGCCCAGCGACAGTTACTACACCAACGGCACGCTGTGGGGCATGAAGGGCAACTTCGGCTCGGGTGCCGAGACCGCCTGGGCCGCCGGGAAGACCGGCAGTGACAACGTATACGTGGGCATCATCGACGAGGGCTACCAGTTCGACCACCCGGATCTGAAGAACAACGCCTGGCTGAACCCCTTCGACGCGGTGGACGGCAAGGACAACGACGGCAACGGCTACGTGGACGACACGCGCGGCTGGGACTTCGCGAACCGTGACAATACGGTCTACGACGGCGGCACGCGCGGCAGCCTGGATGCGCACGGCACGCACGTCGCCGGGACGATCGGCGGCACCGCGAACGACGGCGGCGTGGTCGGCGTGAACCACAACGTCACGTTCATCAGCGGCAAGTTCCTGGGCCGCCGCGGCGGGAACACCGCCGACGCCATCAAGGCCGTGGACTACTTCACGGACCTCAAGACCCGCCACGGGCTGAACATCGTCGCCACGAACAACAGCTGGGGCGGCGGCGGCTACAGCCAGGCCATGTACGAGGCGATCGTCCGCGCCGCCAAGGCGAACATCCTGTTCGTCGCGGCCGCCGGGAACAGCGGCACCGACAACGACGCGACCGCCAGCTACCCCAGCAACTACGACACGACCGCCGGGGCCGGGTACGACGCCGTGATCGCCGTGGCCGCCATCGACAAGGCCGGCGCGCTGGCCTCGTTCAGCCAGTACGGGAAGACCAGCGTGGACATCGGCGCGCCCGGCGTGGCGATCACCAGCAGCGTGCCGTACAACAAGTACAGCAGCTACAACGGCACCAGCATGGCGACCCCGCACGTCACGGGCGGCGTCGCCCTGTACGCCAGCGTCAACCCGAACGCGACCGCCGCGCAGATCCGCGCCGCGATCCTCGGCAGCGCCACGCCCACCGCCAGCCTGAACGGCAAGACCGTCACCGGCGGCCGCCTGAACGTCAGCGGCTTCTAACCTCTTCCAGATCAGCGCCGTCCCCGGTGAACGGGGGGCGGCGCTGTGCTCATTGCAGGACTGTGCTCATAGCAGGAACGGGTTCGTCTGCGCTTCCGTGGCAATCGTCGTGCGCGGCCCGTGCCCCGGATACACCGCCGTGTCGCCCGGCAGGGTCAGCAGCTGCTCGCGGATGCCCGCCAGGAGCTGCGGGTGGTTCCCGCCCGGCAGGTCCGTGCGGCCGATCCCACCCCGGAACAGCGTGTCCCCCGCGACCACGAGGCCCGGCGCGGTGAACACCACATGCCCCGGCGCGTGCCCCGGCAGGAACCGCACCGTGAGGGTCAGGTCGCCCGCCGTGAACGCCTGCCCCGGCGCGATCGCATGGTCGGGATCGGCAGGCTGGATGAACGGGAGGTTCCAGCGCGCGGCACTCTGCGCGCCCGCGCGGTACAGCGGCAGGTCCGCCGGGTGCAGCCACACCGGCACCTGCAAGGCCTCGCGCAGGGGCTGCACCGCGCCGATGTGATCGAAGTGCGCGTGCGTGAGCAGGATGCCGCGCACCGTCACGCCCGATCCGCGCACCAGCGTCAGCAAGCGGTCCGCGTCGTCGCCCGGGTCAATCAGGAACCCCTCCTGCTCGGCCCCGGCGATCAGGACCGCGTTCTCCTGAATGGGACCGGTCGGCACCGACCAGAGGCGCAGCGCGCCGTGCGTGAAAGGAGCACTCATGCCCGGCAGTCTACGCCGGGGGGCCGGTCGGTCCGGTTCAGGCGTGCCCGAACGCGTCCCGCAGCGCCAGCGCGAACACCTGGAAGCTCAGGCTGGGACTGGCGTACGCCTCCAGCGCCTCCTGCAACGCCGTCAGGGCCGTGTCGGCCCGCGCGCGGACGTGCGGCGGCTGGTCCCGCCACGTGAAGCGCAGCGTCTCGGGATGCCACGCCGGGTCGAAGCGTTTCTCCAGTGCCTCGGCGGCCTCCAGCGCGGCCAGCAGGCTCTCCCCCAGCGCGTTGGTGAGTTCGCGGGCGTCCTGCAGCGCCCCGCGCACCGGGTCCGGGTCGTTCAGGACCCCGGCGCGTCCGGCGGCGAACGCCACGAGTTCCGCGTCGGGTCCCTGTCCGGCGCGCAGCAGGGCGCGTTCCAGGGCCGGGTCGCTGACCGGCGTGACGTTCAGGCGGGCGCTGCGGCTGACGATGGTGGGCAGCACGGCGCGCAGGTCCTCGGCGAGGAACACGAACAGCGCGCCGTGCGGGGGTTCCTCCACCAGTTTCAGCAGGGCGTTCGCGGCCTCCGGGCCGAGGTACTCGGCGCCCTGCACGATCACGACGCGCCGCGTGAAGGTGGGCCGCACCTCCAGGAACTCGAACACGTGCGTCTCGTACTCGCGGGCCTTGTCGCGACCGGACAGGACCGCGCCGATGGGAATCAGTTTGCGGCGCGCGACCTTGCCGGTGCTCGTCGTGGCGCGAGGCTCGACGAGCAGCAGGTCCGGGTGCGCGCCGGCCGCCAGCGCCCGGCACGACGGGCACGCCCCGCAGGCCTCGCCGTACATGCCCCGCGCGCCCTGACAGTTGTGCTGCGCGGCCACGGCGCGCGCCACGTCCAGCTTCCCGACGCGGGCCGGGCCGGTCAGGAGCAGCGCGTTGCCCCGGAAGGCCCCGGTCTGCTCCAGCAGCGGGCCGTGCAGGTCGGCGGCGGTCGTCACGGCGCTGATCGTCACCGTTACTTGCCGATCGCGAGCCGCGCGGCGAGCACCTGCGGCAGGCCCGCTTCCAGCGCCGCCTCCTGCGCGCGTTCGATGTCGTACGCGACGCGGAACACCTCGTAGTACCCGCGGACCGAGTCGTAGATGGCGTAACTGGCCTTCGGGTTCCCGTCACGCGGCTGACCGACACTGCCGGGGTTCAGGATCACGCGGGTGCTGGGCGCCACCATGTAACTCCCGCCGTCCGGGAAGGCCTGCACCTTCACCCAGTCGCCTACCGGGGAGTTGTTCAGCGTGGCGTACGCCGCCGGGACGTGCGTGTGCCCCACGAAGCCCAGGCGCCCCTGCCACTGCGCGAAGGCCTCGCGGGCCGCCGGGACGGAATCCGTGTAGTGATCCAGGCTGACGGGCGTGCCGTGTCGGTAGCGGGCGCCGACGTCCGGGTCGTCGATCCCGTCACGCCACAGCCGCACCCACGCCACATCCCGTTCGGACAGGCGGGTCAGCTGCCACGTCAGGGCCATACTGACGATCGAGTCCTTCACTTCCTTGCGCCCGTCGGCGTACTGCAGCAGCATCTCGTCGTGGTTGCCGAGCACGCAGATGGCGTCCAGTTCACGCAGGACGTCCAGGACCTCGCGCGGGTGCGGGCCGTAGCCGAGCGCGTCGCCAAGGTGGATGACCTGATCGTACCGGCGTTTCTCGGCGTCGTTCAGAACCGCCTGCAGGGCGGTGTGGTTCGCGTGGATATCAGAAAGCAGCAGCAGCCGCACACTGCCCATGATAGCGCGCCGCGCGTCTGGAACGGATGTGCGCGCCCCCCAGCCGGGGGTGAGGTCAGGGGAACACCGTCACGCGGCCCGCGCCGCGGTCCAGCCGCACCGGGGCGCCCAGCGGCAGGGTCAGCTGCGGACTGGTGTGCCCGAAATCCACGTTCGCCACGACCGGCAGGTCAGGTCGGTCCGCCTCGTGCAGGACGCGGCGCACCCAGGCGTACAGGTCCGCGACCATCTCGGGCGTGTAGCGGCGCGGGCGGGCCAGCAGCAGGCCCGCCAGCCCACCCAGGATGCCCTGCGCGGCGAGGTTGCGCAGCCAGTACCCCACCTGCCGGGGCGGGGGGACGTCCTCGCTGGTCTCCAGGGCCAGGACCGCGCCGCGCCACAGGACCGGTTCGGGCCAGCCGGGCGTGCCATTCAGCATGTCCAGCACCTCGATGCAGCCGCCCAGCAGGTGCCCCTGCGCGGGCGCGTCGCCCTGCAGCCACACCCAGCCGTCCCCGGCGTCGAAGGTCCGCGGCGTGTCCTGCGCGGCCTCGTCGGCCCAGTCCGGACTGACCTGCGTCCAGCCGGGCGCGGGCGCCAGATCGAACGGCGCGGGCGGATCGATCAGCGCACGCCTCACCCCCTGCACCACGAAGGGGTGCATCCCGCCGTTCTCCGCGAGGTCGGTCAGCAGCGCCGGACCGTGATACGCCATGACCCCGGCCCGCACGAACTGCGTGAGGGTCACGGTGGTGTCGCTGAAGCCCAGCAGCGCCTTGGGGTGCGCGCGGATCACCTCCGGGCGGAGGAACGGCAGCAGGCGCACGCTGTCGTCCCCGCCGATGATGCTCACCATCCCGTGAATGTCCGGCGCCTCCAGCGCCCAGTGCAGGTCGTCCGCGCGGGCTTGCGGGTTCGCCGCCAGGAACGCCGGGCCACGCAGCGCGTTCGGGGCGGCCACGACCTCCCACCCGAATTCCCGCGCGACCTGCCGCACCCCGGCCCGGTAGCGGTTCATGACCTCGGTCACGAAGCCGCTGGAGAGGCTCAGGGCCGCCACCCGCGACCCCGGAACCAGCCGCGGCGGACGCACGAAGACCGGGGAGTCTGCCGTCAGCACTTCAGGACCAGCCAGTGCTCGGCGTGCACGCGGCCATCGCGGTGAACGGCGTCCGGCTGGGTGCCCCACACGCGAAAGCCGCAGCGTTCATACAGTCGCCGCGCCGCGTCCTGCGAGTCCATGACGGCGAGGTGCAGGGACGTCACGCCCACCCACGAGCGCGCCAGCGCCACCCCCGCCCGCACGAGCGCCTCGCCGAGGCCCTGCCCGCGCGCCCCCGGGGCGACGGACACGCCGTACACATTGACGCGGTGCGCCAGCGGAGGGGCCGTTTCGCGCACCAGGGTCAGCAGGCCCAGCAGCTGCCCGTCCACGAAGGCCCCCAGCGTGACGCCCGCCGCGTCCGGCGCGAGACGGGCGGCCAGTGCCTCCTCAGCCTGCGCCGCGAACTCCGGGGCGGTCATCAGGAACGCCGCCGGGTCCTCCTGCAATGCCGCCAGCCGCGCCATGCGGTACGCCGGGGCGTCCTCGGGGGTCAGGCGGCGGACCTGCACGGCCGTCACACGCGCTCCGGGACGCCGCCCAGGCTCACGATCTGCGCGGGCGTCGGGCGAGTCGCGCCCACCATGCGGTCCCGCCAGTTCAGGACGTGCCCATCCGCGCGCACGTTGCGGGTCAGGCGCAGGTCCAGGTCCGTGACCAGCCAGCCCGGCTCGTTCCAGCCGAGCTGCGCGACGATGCCCTCCTCCGGGAGGCCGTTGTCCGACGGGGCGTACACGCTGGCGGCCCCGTGCGCGTCCTCGACGGCGTACGTCCAGGGGGCGTCCGCGATCAGCGGGGCGTGCAGCGCGTAGCACTGGTTTTCCAGCGCGCGGGCCATGCTGCCCACCCGCACCCGCGTGAAGCCCGCGCGGCTCCCGGTGAAGGACGGCACGACCAGCAGCTCCGCACCGCCCTCGGCGAGTTCGCGCGCCAGGGTGGGGAACTCGCTGTCGTAGCAGATGGCAATCCCGAAGCGCAGCGTCCCGCCCGGCAGGGGCAGGTCGAACACCGCCGCGCCCTCGCCCGGCGCGATGTGCCACTCCTCGGCCTCAAAGCGGGTCATCAGCAGCTTGTCCTGATGTGCGTGCGTGCCGTCCGGGCCGAACACGAACGCCCGGTTCACGAACCCCTGACCCTGCGCCACCGGATAACTTCCGGCGACGATACCCACGCCATGCTCGCGGGCCAGCCGGGCGTGCAGCGCCACGAAGTCCGGCACGAACGCCTGGAGCGCCGGGCGCATGCCGATCACATCATGATGCAGGTCCTGCGGGAGCAGGCTGATCAGTTCCAGCGGCGCGTACTCCGGGAACACCAGCAGCCCCGCGCCCTGCCCCGCCGCGTCCGCCACCCAGCGCGACACTTTCGCCTCGTACGCGGCCCAGTCCGCCAGGAAGTCCACCGGGTACGCCGCCACTGCCACCCGCACCGTCGCCACCCGCACCACCTCTGCCCGCACGCCATCACTCATGCGCCCGAGTGTAGACCCCGCGCCCACGCCGCGCCGCCGCCAGATGACCTATGTGGGAGGTTGTGGGTTGTGGGTTGTCGGCTGTGGGAGGACTGCCATTCTCCACGCGCAAGGCTCTGCTAGCGTGCGGGCATGACCACGGCAGGCGCAGTCCGGGAGAGCGTGTGGGACGACCTGATGGGCCGCCAGGCCTGCGCGTACCCGCTGCCGCCGCACGGGCACTGCCCGAACTTCACGCACGCGAAGAAGGCCGCCACGCAGCTCCTCGCGCACCCCGACCTGCAGGCACGGCACACGCTGATCGTCGGGCCGGAACGCGCGCTGCTCCCGCTGCGGCAGCAGGCGCTGAAGGCCGGGAAGACCCTGTACGTCCCCCACCAGAAAAAAGAAGGCTGGTACTGGCGCGTCACCGACCCGCGCGGCGCGCGCCTGAGCACCCTGCCCGAATACGGCGAGCCCACCCTGACCCCTGACGGCGCGCAGGCTGTCGTCCTCGCGTGCGTCGCCGTGGACACGCGCGGCACGCGGCTCGGGAAAGGCTTCGGCTGGGGCGCACGCGGCCTGAACCTGGACCTGCCCGAGTACACCCTGGCACACCCACTGATGCTCCGCGAGACCCTCCCCTGCCCCGCCGACTCCCACGTCACGCTGATCGGCCTGCCCGACCGGGTCCTGACCTGCCCCCCCTGACCCCCCCGGCGGACGGAACCCCACCCCCCCGAAGCGCGTACCATGCGGCATGAGCCAGCGAAGAACCAGCCCCGCCGTGCCCGCCCTGATCACGGTCGCCACCGTCGGCGTGGCCGCCGGCGCCGCGTACCTCGCCCGCACCCGCCAGCGCGACATCAAGGGCGCCGTCGTCAGCCGCGTCTTAGAGCGCCCCGCCGGCCGCAGCTCCTACCAGGAACTCGCCCACAGCCTCGAAACCAGCGGCACGCATCTCACCGGCCGCGCCGCGCGGGCCGCCGACACCCACGCCAACCGCGAAACCCTGGCGCACATCATCGGCATCGAACGCTGGGGCCAGTACCGCCTCGGCGCCGCGCTCGGCAAGCACCCCGACCTCAGCGCGCCCTACCACGACCACCGGCCCCCCCAGGACACCACCCTGCCGCAGCTGCAGGCCCTGATCACCAGCACCCGCGCCGCCAGCGTCGACCTCGCCCGGCGCCTCCACACCCGCCCGCCCAGCGACGACCTGACCATCCATCACAACAGCCTCGGCCCCATGACCGCCAAGGCCTGGCTGCGCTACCTGACCCACCACGCCGACCTCGAAAGCCGCAAGCTGCGCGGCGCGGCCCCCCCGACGGGGGTCATGAACGCGGCCGAAACCCACCCCGGCGCAACGAAACTGTAAGACCCCAACCCCTACCCTGAGGGCACCATGAGTGTCCTGAACAGCGTACTGACCGCCATTGTCAAAGAAGGAGCCAGTGACATCCACCTGCGCACCGGCAGCGCCCCCGCCGGGCGCATCAACGGCGAGATCAAACGCTTCGGGGAAACCCGACTCGGACACGAACACGTCGAAGCCTTCGCCCGCGAAATGATGAACGGCGCCATGTGGGACGACTTCACCACCCGCCGCGAAGCCGACTTCGCGTACGGCATCCCCGGCCTCGCCCGCTTCCGCGTCAACGCCTACTGGCAACGCGGCAGCATCGGCCTGATCATGCGCGTCATCGAGGACAAACCCATCCCCAGCTTCCAGCAGCTCGGCCTCCCCGTCGAGACCTTCGAGCAACTCGCGCAGCACGAACGCGGCCTGATCCTCGTCACCGGCCCCCACCGGCAGCGGCAAGACCACCACCCTCGCCAGCCTGCTGGACCACATCAACGCCACCCAACCCGTCAACATCGTCACCCTCGAAGACCCCATCGAGGTGCTGCACAAAGACCGCATGGCCATGATCAGCCAGCGCGAACTGGGCCTGGACACCATGAGCTTCTCCAACGGCCTGCGCGCCAGCATGCGCCAGGACCCCGACGTCATCCTCATCGGCGAGATGCGCGACAAAGAAACCGTCGAAGCCGCCCTGTCCGCCGCCCAGACCGGCCACCTCGTCTTCAGCACCCTGCACACCCAGGACGCCATCCGCAGCGTCAACCGCATCATCGACTTCTTCGCCCCCCACGAACGCGACCAGATCCGCCAGGGCCTCTCGGAAAGCATCGTCGGCATCGTCAGCCAGCGCCTCCTGCCCAAAGTCGGCGGCGGCCGCGTCCTCGGCCTCGAAATCATGCTCGGCACCCCCACCGTCCGCGAATGCATCAAAGACCCCGAACGCATGGAAGAAATCAAACAGGCCCTCCAGGAAGGCGGCGCCCGCGGCATGCACACCTTCGACCAGCACCTCGCCCACCTCGTCCAGAGCGGCCTGATGCACGAAGACGACGCCCTGCAAAGCGCCACCAGCCCCCACGAACTCAAGATCATGATGATGCGCACCAAATACGCCTGAGCGGAAGGCGACCCCTCAGTCAGCTTCGCTGACAGCTCCCCTCCCTACGGGCTCTCCGAGGCAAGGGGAGCCTTTTTTATTCCCCGGTGGCCGAGGCGATCAGGGCCGCCACACCAGGCAGGTTCCGCATGACCTCCGTGTTCCGCACGCGCAGCACCCGGATCCCCGCACCCGCCAGCACCCGCGACCGCTCGGCGTCATACATCACCGCATCCGGCGAATCATGCGACGAGCCATCCACCTCCACGCACAACCTCGCCGACGGCGCGTAGACATCCAGGATGAAGCCCAGCAGCGGCACCTGACGACGAAACCGCACGGGGTGCGACCGCAGCAGATCGAACCACAACCGCCGCTCCGCAGGCGTCATGGCCCGCCGCAGCTCACGCGCACGCGGCACCAGACGCCTCGAATGCAGGTCACGCATGCCCCGCAGCGTAACCCCTCCGACCCCTGCGGGAACCCCCTCAAGGGGAGGCAGAAAGCAGAAAAAGGCTCCCCTCTGAGGGGAGCTGGCAGCGCAGCTGACTGAGGGGTTCTCCGCGCAGCGGAGGGGTCCGCCCGCGCTTACGCCCGCATGCCGCCGTTCTGTTTGTTCATCCAGGCGGGTGGTTTGGGGGCGAAGCGGCCGAGGATGGTCTGCTGGTCGTAGGCGAGGTACGCGTCGGCCCAGGGGAAGGTGTGGTTGAGGACGCGGATGGCGTCTGGGCTGCCCATGCCGTGGTCGAGCTGGTACAGGACGAACTGTTCGGGTGTCTCGAGGCGGAGGTAGGTGGGCATGCTGCCGGCGTGTTCGTCGAGGAGGCTCTGGAATTCGCCGAGGGCGTCGGGGGTGGCGTTCTCGAGGTCAATGGTGACGTACATGACTTTGGGGACTTCGCCGAGTTGTTCGGTGCTGACGACTTCCTCGGCGATGGCGCGCAGGCCGCCGTCCTCGCTTTCGAGTTCGACGATGACGAGGGCGGGGGTGTCGTTGATGAGTTTGTCCTGAATGCGGTCGTAGGCGCGGCTGAAGGCGACGAGTTCGGTCTGGCCGCTTTCGTCGGCGAGGATGAAGCGGGCCATCATGCCGCCGGATTTGGTGGGTTTCTTGACGACGCTCTCGATCATGCCCGCGAGGACGGCCTTGATGCGTTTGCCGGGGGCGACGTTCTGCGTCTGGAACCACGTGTCGAGGTCGCTGATGCGGCAGCTGGCGGCTTCGCGCAGCCCTTCGTGCTGTTCGAGCGGGTGGCCGGAAATATAGAGACCGAGGGCTTCTTTCTCGATGCTGAGGCGTTCCAGGTCGGTGTAGGGGGTGATGCCCGCTTTGAGTCTGGGTTCGGGGGCGACTTCCTGCGCGCCGAACAGGGCGTCCATGCCGCTGTTGGCGAGTGCGGCGGCGCCCTGTGCCCAGGTCATGGATTCCTCGAGGCTCTCGAGGAGCTGGCGGCGGTCGCCGAACTGGTCGAAGGCGCCGCTCTTGATGAGGCTTTCCATGGCTTTGCGGTTGCAGACCTTGTTGCCCAGGCGGGAGCAGAAGTCCGCGAGGCTCTTGAAGGCCCCGGCGCGTTCGCGTTCCTCGAGGATCTTCAGCACGGCGCCCTCGCCGAGGCCCTTGATGGCGTACAGGCCGAAGAGGATGTCCTGCCCGACGACCGCGAAGTCGGGCGCGGACTTGTTGATGTCGGGGGGGAGGACGTGGACGTCCATCTTGCGGGCGTCGCTGACGTACTCGGCGACCTTGTCGCTGTCCTTGCGTTCGACGGTCAGCAGGGCGGCCATGAACTGCACGGGGTAGTTCGCCTTGAGCCACGCGGTCTGGTACGTGATGACGCCGTACGCGGCGGAGTGGCTCTTGTTGAAGCCGTAGTTCGCGAACGCGTCGAGCAGGTCGAACAGCTTGTTCCCCTCGTCCTTGGGCACGCCGTTGCCCTCGGCGCCCTCGACGAAGATCTGCCGCTGGCGTTTCATCTCCTCGGCGTCCTTCTTACCCATCGCGCGGCGCAGCAGGTCGGCGCCGCCCAGGGAGAATCCGGCGACTTCGGAGGCGATCTGCATGATCTGCTCCTGGTACACGGGGATGCCGTACGTTTCGGCGAGGATCTTCTGGAGGTACTGGGCGCTGTTCGGGAAGCCGTCGCGGACGTAGTCCACCTGTTCGAGGCCGTGGTGGCGGCGGACGTAGGTGGGGATGTTCTCCATGGGGCCGGGGCGGTACAGCGCCGAGAGGGCGATGATGTCCGCGAGGCGGCGCGGTTTGAGGCGGCGGCTGGCGTCGGCGATCCCGGCCCCTTCGAGCTGGAAGACGCCCTTGGTGTCCCCTCGGCTGAGGAGTTCGTAGGTGCGGGCGTCGTCGAAGGGAATGTCGTCGAAGGTGCCGTACTTCGCCTCGAAGTCGGTGCCGGATTCCTTGAGGATGCGTTTGGCTTCGTCCAGGAAGGACAGGGTGCGCAGGCCCAGGAAGTCCATCTTGATCAGGCCGATGTCCTCGACGGCCTTCATGTCGTACTGGCAGACCATGCCCGCGCCCGACGTGTCGCGCATGACGGGCACGAGATCGGTCAGTTGCGTCTTGCCGATGACGACCCCGGCGGCGTGGACGCTGGCGTGGCGGGTGAGCCCTTCGAGTTTCTGCGCGAACTCGTACGCTTCTTTCAGCTGGGCGTCCTCGTTGAGCATCTGCTGGATGTCCGGCACGGCCTCGCGCGCCTGCTCGAGGCTGTAGCTCTTGCCGAACTTGATCGGAATGAGCTTGCTGACCTTGTCGACCTTGGCGTACTCCAGGCCCATGACGCGCGCCACGTCCTTCAGGCACGCCTTGGACGCCATGGTCCCGAAGGTGGCGATCTGCGCGACCTTGTCCTCGCCGTACTTGTCCTGCACGTACTGGATGACTTCGGTGCGCCGGGCGTCGTTGAAGTCGATGTCGAAGTCCGGCATGGAGATACGGTCGGGGTTCAGGAAGCGTTCGAACAGCAGCTCGAATTCCAGCGGGTCGAGGTTCGTGATGCGCATCGCGTACGCCACCAGCGAGCCTGCGCCCGACCCACGGCCCGGCCCGACGCTGATGTCCTGATCCTTGGCCCAGTTGATGTAGTCCGCGACGATCAGGAAGTAGTCGGGGAAGCCCATGTTGTTGATGACGCTCAGTTCGTACTCGGCGCGGCGCAGGATCACCAGCGCGTGCCGGTGGTGGGCCAGCGGGTCGTCCTGCCCGGCGACGGCGGCCGCGTACGCGGGGAGTGTCCCGGCCTCGCCCTCCTGTTCCATGAGTTCCAGCGCGGGGTACTTCGTGTACTTCTCGCCCGCTGCCTTGCCGCGCGCCTCCCATTCGCTGCCCGCAAAGGCCAGCAGGGTGTACAGCGTCTCCAGGTCGCAGCTCTGCGGGTCGCAGTTCCCGGCGCGGTCCAGCACCTTCTGCGCGTCGGCGCCCAGCGCGGTCAGGGTGCGGGTCGCGTAGTCGCGCAGCAGCGCTTCCGTGGCGTGCGCCGGGTAGCGTTTCACGGTGCCGCGGTACGTCTGCACGCGCAGTTCCTCGGGCATGGTGCGGCCCTCGGGGATGGGCAGGGCGGGCATCTGGTACACGCGCTTCTTCCCGACCGGCAGGTCCACGTTGCACATCTCGGCGATCAGGGCGGTGTTGTCGAAGGGTTCCTCGCCCCACTCGCTGACCGGCAGGGACGCCTGCATCTCCTCGAGGTTCTTCACGTAGAACTCGTCGCAGGGGAACTTGAAGCGGTTCTCGTCCGCCAGGGTCGCCTTCGTCTGGATGGCCAGCAGCGTCTCGTGCGCGGTGGCGTCGCTTTTCTTGACGTAGTGCCCGTCGTTCGTGGCGACCATCCCGATCCCGAGTTCCTGCGCCCAGGCCCGCAGGATGGGGTTGTTGCGCTTCTGCTCGGGCAGCCCGTGGTCCTGGATCTCGATGAAGTAGTTCTCGCCGAACAGCTCGCGGTACCACAGCAGGCGTTTTTTGGCGTCGTCCTCGCGCCCCTGCAGGAGCAGCTGCTGCACCTCGCTGCCCAGGCACCCGGAAAAGGCGATGACACCCTTGTGGTGCTCCTGCAGCAGTTCGTGATCGATGCGCGGCTTGTAGTAGTAGCCTTCCGTGTACCCGCGCGAACTCAGGCGGCAGAGGTTCTGGTACCCCTCGAAGTCACGCGCCAGCAGCGTCAGGTGGAAGATGCCCTTCTCGCCGTCCTGCGCGCGCGTCCGGTCGCGGCGGGTGCCCTCGCCCGGCACGACGTACGCCTCGTAGCCGATGATCGGTTTGACGCCCATCCCAGTCGCGTAGTTGTAGAAGTGCACCGCGCCGTGCATGTTCCCGTGGTCCGTCATGGCCAGCGCCGGGGTCTGCCCTTCCGGCGTGACCTCCTTGGCCCACTTGAGCAGGTCCTTGAGTTTCGCCGCGCCGTCCAGCAGCGAGTACTGCGTGTGCTGGTGCAGGTGCGCGAATTTCTTCGGGGTGCAGCAGGAGCCGTCCGGAACGTGAATGTGAGGCTTCGCGGAATCGGCAGGGGCGGTCATCCAATCAGGATAGAGCCCGCCCGGTCACGGCGCTGTGACACCGGGACTTGACGCGCCGGGCGTCACGATCAGCACCGAATGGAACGCCTGCCCCCGCAGCCAGGAGGCCAGTTCAGGAGCCGGGGCCGCGCCCGATGCCGGGGCCGGGTCGCGCCGGGACACAGCGGTCACGGTGAACGGCTGGGTGTCGTCCTCGGTGATGCGGCGCAGCGGCACGGTCCACTGCCCGCCCGTCACGCCGCCCGCCTGCCGGAAGGGCAGGTCCAGCTCCACGGGCTGTCCGGCGTCCGTGAAGGTCAGCCGCTCGACCTGCACCCACGCGCGCACCGTGTCCGCGAAGGACCGCCCCTGCGGGAAGTCCTGCCACGCGACCAGACACAGCGAGTCCGGCTGCACGCGGCCCGCCGGGAAGTCCCGGCAACTCACCCGCGTGAAGCCCAGTATCTTGGCGGACGTCCACTGGCTGAGTACAGCGTACCGGGCGGCAGACTGCCTTCCCTGTCGTGTCACGTCCTGCATAGCCCACGCGAACATGCTCCCCATCAGCGCCAGCGGCACGGCGTACAGGAGAACAGCCGTCCGCAGCGGCAGGGGCGGCAGAGCAGGCAGCGTCCGCAGTTCCGGGTGCCGCCAGAGTTGAATGGGCGCGGGCGCCTTCCCCAGGGTGCCCAAGGCCCCCCAGTAGGCGTGCGCGTACGCGCCGAAGAACAGCGCCTGCACCAGGAACCACCAGGGGAACAAATCCATGACCCGGTCCGCCAGGCGTGACAGGGGACTGCTGACCAGCAGCACGGCCAACCCGGTCAGCATTCCCAGCAGGAACACCCCCTGCAGGACCAGCATCAGCCGGAACGGGCCAGGGCGCGGTCGGAACTGCGGGCCGTCCTCACGGGCCGGGGTCGAGGTGCGCTCAGTCATGGGCGCGCTCCAGGGTGGCCTGCGCCAGGGGCAGCGCCGAGTCGGGCAGGGGCGCGGCGCGGCCCACGATCACCGGGCCGTCGTACCGCAGTGTGAACGGCACCTGCCGCAAGCCAGCGCGCAGCGTAATCTTCGCTTCACCCGTCACGCGGTCCCCCTGGCGGGTCAGGGGCAGGGTGCCGCCCGCGATCCGGCCCCCGGCATCCGTGACCGCCGACTGCAGCAGTTCGGCCATCAGGGGACCATCCACGTTCGCCTGCACTCGCGTGCACGACCGGGCAGCACCGGACGCGCAGGAGGTGGCCCGCAGTTCGACCTCACGGGCGCTCTGCACAAACGCGTTCAGGCTCAGAGCGTCGCCACGCTGCGCCTGAACGCGGTCGATCAGCAGCGCGCCGCCCAGCAGCAGCGCCAGGGTGGGCAGCAGGTAGAAGGGCAGCGACGCCCGCCAGTCCCGGACCGGCCGCTCGCCCCGCACGGGCCACAGGGCGTGCAGCAGCGTCCCGAGGGCCGCGCCCAGGATCAGCGCCGCGCCGATCAGGCTGAACCAGGGGAAGTCCGCTGCGGGGCGCTGCACGTCGCGGATCAGGCCGGGAACCTGCAGGGCAGCGGCGGCGCCCATCAGGGCCGCGCTGATCAGCATCTGCCGTCGAAGGTTCATGTCCCGCCAGAGTACCGGCCCCGGTGGCGGTCCGCACGCCGATCCGCGGACCCGTTCAATGTGGAAGGAGCGTAAGAACCCTGCAAGGGCGGGCAGGGCACCCTGTACTCATGAAACCGGGTCAGCTGGAGTTGAGGGTGGCGTACATGCTGTTCGCCCTGCTGATCCTGGAGTCGTTCCTGGTGGCGCTGCTCGTGCCGCGCCCGCAGGCGTTCGTGGTGATCCTGCCGGTCCTGGCGACGCTGGGCGTGGCGGGCTGGCTGGCGCCGCGACTGGTGCGGATGCTGCGCGGGCACCGCGAGTTGAAGGAAGCGTACGGGCAGGAGCTGCACTTCGCTCGGCAGGTCATGGAGTCCGTCGAGCACGGCCTGACCGTGACGGACGAGGACGGGCGGTTCGTGTTCGTGAACCGGGCGTACGCGCGGATGCTGGGCCTGACGCCCGAGCGGGTGCTGGGACGCACGCCGTTCGAGTTCACGGTCCGCGAGGACCACTCGGCGCTGCGTGACGCGCGCGAGCAGCGCTCGGCAGGCACGTCGACCACGTACCGCACGCGACTGCGCCGCCCGGACGGGTCGCTGCTGGAGGTCGTGATCACGGGCTCGCCCCGCTGGCACGCCGGGCGGATCGTGGGGAACGTCGCGGCGGTCGTGCCGCTACGCGAGCTGCGGGACGCGGACGACGGGGCGTAGCGTCAGCACCGTTCAGGGAAGGTCAGTACAGCTTGTCGAGCACGTCGTCTTTCATGACGAAGGCGTTGTCGCGGGTGGGGAATTCGCGGGCGCGGACGTCGGCGGCGTACGCGGCGATGGCCTCGCGGGCGGCGCGGCCCAGTTCGGCGTAGCGCCGGGCGATCTTCTTCTCCTCGCCCTCGTAGATGCCCAGGAGGTCGTGCGTGACGAGCACCTGCCCGTCGCAGTTCACGCCCGCGCCGATCCCGATGGTGGGGACGGTCAGGCGTTCGCTGATGAGGCGCGCCAGCCGCGCGGGGATGGCTTCCAGGACCACGCTGAACGCCCCGGCGTCCTCCAGGGCCAGGGCGCCGTCCAGGGTGGCGCGGGCGCCCGCGTCGTCCTTGCCCTGCACGCGCAGGCCACCCTGCGCGGTGGCGGTCTGCGGCATCAGGCCCACGTGGCCCATGACGGGAATACCGTTGCGGGTCAGGGTCTGCACGACCTGCAGGATCTCGGGGGTGGCGCCTTCCATCTTGATGGCGTCCGCGCCGGTCTCCTGGATGACGCGCACGGCGTTGCGCATGGCGTCCTGCACGCCGGTGTGGTACGTGCCGAAGGGCAGGTCCACGACCATGAACGTGTCTGGGGCGCCGCGGCGCACGGCGCGGGCGTGGTGGATCATGTCGCCCAGCGTGACGGGCGCGGTGCTGTCGTAACCCAGCACGACGTTCCCCAGGCTGTCCCCGACCAGGATCAGGTCCACGCCAGCGGCCTGCGCGTGTTTCCCGCCGGGGTAGTCGTACGCGGTCACCATGACCAGCGGCTGCGCGGAGTGCTGCAACTCCGGAATGCTGCGTTTCATGCCCGGAGCGTAGCAGGGCGCGCGGGAGGGGAACGGTGACCGGCGCAGGGAACAGGCGGCGGGAGTCTGCGTCCGGTTCAGTCCCCGATGTCCGTGAGGTTCATGGCGCGCAGTTCGTGCGGAAGCCGGGTGGGGTGCGCTGCGGCAGGGGGGCGACCGGTCAGGCCGCCCCCCTGATCGGTGCCTGCGGCGTCAGTTCTTGATGACCTCGCCGTAGCTGTGCAGCACGAGGTAGATGATCCAGCCGGTCACGGCGACGTACAGCCACACCGGGACCGTCCAGCGGACCCAGGCGCGGTGCTTGTTGAAGTAGCCGCGCGCGGCGGGCAGGTCGATGTTGTTCAGGTTCCCGGCGGCCCGCAGGCCCCTGTACGCGTTCCACAGGGCGCCCAGCGCGAGCGGGAGGTTCGCGGCGGCCAGGATGATGTGGCTGATCAGCAGCACGAAGTACGCTGCGCGCCACTCCTCGGGCCCGGCGTATTTCTTCTCGTAGCCCAGGCCCAGGCGGGTCAGGTACAGCACGAGGAAGATGGTGGCCAGGGTGCTGGCGACGATCATGGCTTTCATGTGGGCTTCTTTCAGCCCGCGTTTGATGAGGTACACGCCCACGCACAGCGCCAGGCCGCTCAGGATGATCGTGATGACCGCCCACTGGTTGATGGTTTCCGCCATAGTCCCGCCCAGTGTACGGGCGTGGCCGAAGGTCAGGTGTCCGGGGTGGGGTGTGCGTCCGCCGGGGGTGGGGGGACAATTCTCAGCGGGGGGGCACGCATAGAATACCGGGCGAGAGACCCCCGCCCTGGCCCCTGCGGCCGGGCCTGACGGGCGGCGAGGATGGTGACGATGAGTGGAACGCTGACAGTTCCGCGCGCCCGCGCGGGCGTGTGGCTCCCCCGGCTGGCGTGGGCGGCGCTGATCTATAACGTGCTGGTGATCCTGTGGGGCGCGGTGGTGCGCATCACGGGGGCCGGGGCGGGCTGCGGGGATCACTGGCCGCTGTGTAACGGCGTGGTGGTCCCGCAGAGCCCCACGTTGCATACCGTGATCGAGTACAGCCACCGCCTGACGAGCATGGCCAGCGGCCTGCTGGCGATCGCGCTGATCGTCGTGGCGTTCCGTGCGGTGCCGCGGGGTCACCCGGCGCGGCTGGGCGCGGTGGTGTCGTTCGGGCTGATCCTGCTCGAGGGTCTGGTGGGGGCCGCGCAGGTGCTGCTGGGCCTCACGGCGGACAGTACCGACCCGGCGCGTGGGTTCGTGCAGGGCATTCACCTGTCGAACACGTTCCTGCTGCTGGCGGCGCTGCTGCTCACGGCGCTGTGGGCGGGCGGCGCGCCGGGCCTGCGGCTGCGCCGTCAGGGGCTGGTGGGCGGCTGGAGTTATGTGGGCCTGGGCCTGATGCTGGTGCTGGGCATGGCGGGCGCCGTGACGGCGCTGGGGGACCTGCTGTTCCTCCCGGCGGACGGCAGCACGCCCATCGAGACGGTCAAGCGTGACTTCGCGGTGACGGCCTCGATCATCGAGAACCTGCGCGTGGTTCACCCGATGCTGGCGGTGCTGACGAGTGCGTTCCTGGTGTGGCTGGGCGTGTTCCTGCGCCGCGAGCGGCCGGGCGCCGGGGTGCAGCGCTGGAGCGCCGTGGTGTGGGGTCTGCTGGCCGCGCAGATGGTGGCGGGTTTCGCGAACGTGATCCTGAAAGCGCCGGGCTGGATGCAGCTGGTGCACCTGCTGCTGGCGCTGGGCCTGTGGCTGGCGCTGGTGATGCTGGTGTACCGCGCGCTGACGGGTCTGTCGGTGCAGGGGCGCGCTAGGGTAGGGGTGAACGTATGACGACTTCCGATCCCATCCCCGCTGACCGCGTGCCCGCCCGGGCGACGTGGCGGGATTACCTGTCGCTGACCAAACCGAAGGTCATCAGCCTGCTGCTCTGGACGACCGTCACGGCGATGTTCATGGCCGAGCGGGGCGTGCCGGACCTGTGGCTGCTGGTCGTCGTGAGTCTCGCGGGGTACATGTCTGCGGGGTCGGCGGGCGTGTTCAACATGATCATCGACCGCGACATCGACCTGAAGATGGCCCGCACCGCCCAGCGGCCCACCACGAGCGGCCTGATCAGTACGCGGGACGCGGCGGCGTTCGGCGGGGCGCTGCAGATCCTGTCGTTCGCCATGCTGTGGGTGTGGGCCACGCCCTTGAGTGCGTGGATGAGCCTCGCGGGCTTCCTGACGTACGTGGTGGTGTACACGCAGCTGCTCAAGCGCAACACCTGGCACAACATCGTGCTGGGCGGCGCCGCCGGGTGCTTCCCGCCGCTGGTCGGCTGGGCGGCTGTGACGGGGGACCTGAACCTGTTCGCGTGGTTCCTGTTCGCGATCATCTTCTTCTGGACGCCCGTACACTTCTGGGCGCTGGCGCTGATGATCAAGGAGGAATACCGCGAGGTCGGCATTCCCATGCTGCCCGTCGTGCACGGTGACCGGCTGACGGTTGCGCAGATCGGCCTGTACGCGATCTACACGGTGGTCCTGTCGGTCATGCCCGTGTTCTTCCGGGAGGTCGGGGCGATCTACTTCGTGGCGGCCGCCGGGCTGGGCGGGTGGCTGCTGGTGCTGTCGTGGCGGCTGTACCGGCACGTGATGGCCGGGAAGGCCGTGGAACGCAAGGTGGCGGTGCCGCTGTACCTGTACTCGATGCTGTACCTGGCGTTGCTGTTCGTGGCGGCAGCGGCGGACCGGATGATCTTCGCGGCCCTGGGCTGAGGGCTTGCTGTCTGCGGCCCCCGCACCGTCAGGTGTGCGGGGGCCGCGTCCATGTGGGTGCGGTTCCCACCCGTGCTGGACCGGAATGGAGCATGATAGCGGGTGACTGGGAGGGTCAGGACACTTGCCCGCGCCTCATCTGTTCTCATGGGGGGTATGCCTGACCGGTCGGTAGAATGTGGGCGGAAGCTTGAGCGCTGACCGCGAGCGGCGG
Organism: Deinococcus sp. JMULE3; assembly: GCF_013337115.1. NCBI lineage: Bacteria > Thermotogati > Deinococcota > Deinococci > Deinococcales > Deinococcaceae > Deinococcus > Deinococcus sp. JMULE3. Next base: position 1,950,291 of record NZ_SGWE01000004.1, on the reverse strand, counting down.
CCCACGCGTTCCACGCGCCCGCGTGACGCTTTAGACTGCAAGCAGAGGAAAGGAGTGACGTTGAATACCATCACACACCGCAACAGCGGCACACGGAGGCGGGGCCGACGGGTCCTGCCCAGCCTGACGATCCTGGGCGCGACCCTGCTGACCGGCTGCCAGCAGACGAACCAGTCCCTGAGCATCGGGGACATGGCGTCCGCGTACAACCGGGAAGTCTGGTGGATGAGCATCTGGGCGATCGCTCTGTCCATCATCATCTTCATCGGCGTGTCCTACGCGCTGTTCTACACGGTGCAGAAGTTCCGTGAGGACCGGCACGACGCGCCGCCCGCCCAGTTCCACGGGAACAACAAGCTCGAGACCATCCTGGTCGCCGTGCCGGTCGTGATCGTGATCCTGCTGAGCGTCCTGACCGTCAAAAGCATGGCGGTCCTGAACCCCACGCCCGACCAGGCGACGAAGATCGACGTGCTCGCCAAGCAGTTCTGGTGGAACTTCGCGTACCCCGAGACCACCAGCGACGCGGGCGGCGTGGTCACGAACGGCAACGAGATGATCATGCCCACCAAGCAGCCCGTGGCGCTCACCATGACCAGCGGCGACGTCATTCACGGCTTCTGGGCGCCGAACATCGGCGGTCAGCGCGCCGCGATGCCCAGCGTGAAGAAGACCTGGCAGGTCGACACCGACCGCGCCGGGGCGTACCAGGGCAACTGCTCGCAGCTGTGCGGTGCCAGCCACGCCAACATGCGCTACAAGGTCATCGCACTGGATCAGGCTCGCTACGACGCGACCCTGGCCGCCATGAAGGCCTACCGCGCTCCCGAACCCGCCCCCGGCAGCGCCGAGGCCCGCGGGTACACCCTGTTCATGCAGGGTAAGGCCAGCACAGGCGCGACCTCCTGCGCCAGCTGCCACCGCGTGCAGGGTACGCCCGCCGCCGGTGCGGTCGGCCCGGACCTGAGCTTCTTCGGCACGCGCCGCACCCTGGGCGCCGGCATGTGGGAAGCCATGACCGCTGCGCAGTGGGAGGACCCCAAGGCGGCCAGGGAACTCAGCGACTGGCTGAAGAACAGCCCCCGCGTCAAGCCCGGCAGCCTGATGCCCACCTATGACGGTAGCGAGTACATGGTCAAGGGCAAGATGGAAAAGGGTGGCACGCTGACCGACGCCGAGATCGACGACATCGCCGCGTACCTGCGCAGCCTCAAGCTGCCCGAGGAAGCGGACTACTGGAAGGGCACGCCCGTGAACGGCGCGCCTGACGGAGGCACCCAGTGACCGTTCAGCACGCCCCCGTTCAGGAGTCCGGGGCCCGTCCGGGCCTCTGGGCCGTCCTGAAGGACTACATGATGACGACCGATCACAAGAAGATCGGGACGCTCTATATCGCCACCAGCATCCTGGGCTTCGCCATCGCGGGGATCCTCGCGGTGCTGATCCGTGTTCAGCTGGCCATACCGGACAACACCTTCCTGGTGGGCAACACCTACAACCAGGTGCTGACCATGCACGCCGCGCTGATGATCTTCTTCTTCCTGATCCCGATCGGCCTGTTCGGCTTCGGGAACTGGTTCCTGCCGCTGCAGCTGGGCGTGCGGGACGTGGCACTGCCGCGCGTGAACACCTTCGCGGTGTGGCTGTTCATCTTCAGCCTGATCCTGGTGGTGCTGGGCCTCGCCAACGGCGGCGCGCCCGGCGTCGGCTGGACCTTCTACTACCCCCTGAGCGTCGACGCGAACCAGACCGGCGTGGCCGTGCTGATGGTCGCCCTGACCCTGAACGGCATCGCGTCCCTGCTGGGCAGCGCCAACTTCGCCGCCACCGTCGTGAACATGCGCGCCCCCGGCATGAGCCTGTGGCAGATGCCGATCTTCGCCTGGAGCATCTTCGCGACCTCCATGCTGCAGCTGGTGTCCCTGGGCGGCCTGACCGCCGCGGCGCTCGTCACGTACCTGGAACTGAAGCTGGGCATCAGCATGTTCAACCCCGGTATCGGCGGCGTGCCCGTGATGTTCCAGCAGTTCTTCTGGTTCTACTCGCACCCGGCGGTGTACGTGATGCTGCTGCCCTACCTGGGCATCGGCGCGGAAATTGCCAGCACCATGGCCCGTAAGCCCATGTTCGGCTACCGCGTGATGGTGTACTCGATCCTGGGCATCGTGCTGGTCAGCCTGCTGGTGTGGGTCCACCACATGTTCGCCGTGGGTCTGCCCGAGGCGTGGCAGATCGCGTTCATGATCGCCACCCTGATCGTGGCCGTCCCGACCGGCGTGAAGATCTTCAACCTGATCGGCACGCTGTGGGGCGGGCGGATCATCATGAAGTCCCCCACCTACTGGCTGGTGGGCTTCATCTTCAACTTCCTGATCGGTGGGATCACCGGCGTGTCGCTGGGCCTGATTCCCTTCGACTACCAGGTGACGATGTCGTACTACGTGGTGGCGCACTTCCACAACGTGATGATGTTCGGCACGGCGTTCCTGGCCATGGGCGGCCTGTACTACTGGTGGCCGAAGATGACCGGCCGCTTCATGAGCGAGAAGCTGGGCCTGGCGCACTTCTGGCTGTTCATGATCGGCTCGTGGATGACCTTCCTGCCCCAGTACATCCTGGGTCTGCTGGGCATGCCCAGGCGCTACTACACCTACCCCGAAGGCAACTTCGCGTGGACGGAACTGAACTTCATCTCCACCCTGGGCGCGCTGACGCTGCTGGCCGGCGGCATCGTGTGGGTGTGGAACATGCTCCAGAGCTTCCGTCAGCCCGCCACGGCCTCCGCCAACCCCTGGGGTGGCTTCACGCTGGAGTGGACGGCGGACAGCCCGCCCAAGCCCTACAACTTCGCGCACGACTTCCCCACCACCTTCCCCACCGAGCGTCCCCTGTACGACTGGGAGCAGAGCGGGCAGACCCTGACGCCCGTGGACCCCAAGAGCATCCACCTGCCGCAGGACAGCATCTGGCCGTTCATGACCGCCGTCGGCCTGCTGCTGATGGGCTACGGGCTGAGCTTCGGCTGGTTCACGAACTACTCCGCCACGGAGGGCCTGCAGCCCTTCGCCGACGCGAGCTTCGCGTTCAAGCTGGCCACCGTCGTGCTGTACCTCAGCTTCCCGGTGTTCCTGTACAGCCTGTTCAAGTGGGCCGGCACCCGCGAGTACGCCGTGCCGGTCGCGCACCATCACCTGACGAAGTACGACAACGGCTTCATGGGCATGGCGTGGTTCATCATCAGCGAAGTCGGCCTGTTCGGCGTGCTGATCGCCGGGTACGCGTACCTGCGCGTGATCGGCGCCGCCGAGCCGCCCGCGCTGCGCCCCAGCATCTGGCTGGCCGCGCTGAACACCCTGGTCCTCGTCGCGAGTTCCTTCGTGATTCACCGCGCCGAGCAGGACAACCACCACGGTAAACTCACCCGCTTCCGCATCGGCATGTTCGTCACGCTGCTGCTCGGCGCGATCTTCATGATCTTCCAGGTGTACGAGTTCACGCTGTTCGGCGTGGAAAGCGACTGGAAGCAGAACCTGTGGCAGGCGTGCTTCTTCACCATCGTCGGCCTGCACGGTCTGCACATCCTGATCGGCGGTACCGGCATCGCCCTGCCCTTCTACCAGTCCCTGACCGGCAAGATGGACAAGTACAACCACGGCTCCATCACCCCCGCCAGCCTGTACTGGCACCTGGTGGACGTCGTGTGGCTGCTGATCGTCGCGATCTTCTACGCCTGGTAACACCGCGCGGAAGACAGAGGGGGACGCCTGAGCGGGCGTCCCTTTCGCGTTGTGTGAGGTCAACCGTCCGAGGCCGCCAGCGTCGTCCCCCACTCCCCACTCCCCTGTCTGGGGACACGTCACCCCGCGCCTCTCCCCTACCCTGCGGGCATGACGGGTGTGTCGAAATGGGTGACGGCGGCGCTGCTGGTGGTGGCGGCGGTGCTGGGTGGACTGCTGGTGATGCGGCGGGCGGCGCCGGGCGTGTCGGCGGGCGAGGCGCTGGATCAGCCGAAGGCCCTGCCGGCCCTGGCGCTGGTGGATGATCGGGGGCAGGCGACGACGCTGGCGGCCGCGGATGGGCGGGTGCGGCTGGTGTTCTACGGGTTCGTGCGCTGCCCGGACGTGTGCCCGGCGACACTGGCGGTCCTGAAGAACACCTACGCGGCGCTGAGCGAGGAGCAGCGGTCGCGGGTGCAGGTGCAGTTCGTCACGGTGGACCCGGCGCACGACACGCCGGGCGTGGTGCGTGAGTACCTGAACCGCTTCGATCCGGCGTTCACGGGCCTGACGGGGAAGGCGGCGGTCATCGACGAGGCGGCGCGGGAGATGTTCGTGGCGAACGTGGCGCCCATGCCCGCCGAGGATCACAGCGCGCATATGACCGCCCCGCAGGGCCAGACGTCCAGCGGCGCGGCGAATGCGCAGGCGGTGGGCGCGGGCGCGGCGGTGGCGGCGCGCATTCACGGGGATCAGGTGAGTGTCGTGGATGGTCAGGGCCGTTTCGTGCGGGTGTACGGGAATCTGGACGTGGTGGGCGGCGCGCTGGCCCGGGATCTGCCGGGTCTGATCCGGCTGTACGCGGGGAGCTGAGGCTGAAACGGCCCGCCCATATTCCGCTGACAGCGAACTTGCGCTAGACTCTCTGTTATGACTGAACCGCTCGACGCCGCCCTGCGGCCCAAGACCCTGACAGAGTACGTCGGGCAGGCGCGACTGAAGGAGAAACTCGGCGTGTACCTCCAGGCCGCCCGCGGCCGCAAGGAAGCGCTCGACCATACTTTGCTGTTCGGCCCGCCCGGCCTGGGCAAGACCACCCTGGCGCACATCATCGCCGCGGAACTCGGCGTGAACATCCGCGTGACCTCCGGCCCGGCCATCGAGAAACCCGGCGATCTGGCCGCGATCCTCACGAACAGCCTGGAGGAAGGCGACGTGCTGTTCATCGACGAGATCCACCGTCTGGGCCGCGTCGCGGAGGAACACCTGTACCCCGCCATGGAGGACTTCAAGCTGGACATCGTCCTCGGGCAGGGCCCGGCCGCGCGGACCATCGAGCTGCCGCTGCCGCGCTTCACGCTTGTCGGCGCGACCACCCGCCCCGGCCTGATCACGGCGCCCATGCGCAGTCGCTTCGGGATCATCGAGCACCTGGAGTACTACACGCCCGACGAGATCGGCGTGAACCTCCTGCGCGACGCCCGCCTGCTGGGCTTCGGGCTGGACGAGGACGCCGCCGTCGAGATCGGCGCCCGCGCGCGCGGCACCATGCGCATCGCCAAGCGCCTGCTGCGGCGCGTGCGCGACTACGCCGACGTGGCGGGTGAGACGACCATCGGGCTGCCCCGCGCGCAGGACGCGCTGGACAAGCTGGGCCTGGACAGCGCGGGTCTGGACGACCGCGACAAGAAGTACCTCGAAACCCTGATCCACCGCTTCGCGGGCGGCCCGGTCGGCGTGGACACGCTCGCCACCGCGATCAGCGAGGACAGCCTGACCCTGGAGGACGTGTACGAGCCGTACCTGATCCAGCTCGGCTTCATCAAGCGCACGCCCCGGGGCCGCGTCGCCACCGCGCACGCCTACGACCACCTGGGCCTACCCGTCAGCGGCGACCACGACCTCGGCTTCTACGCAAACTGAGGAACGCGGGGAGCGGGCAGTAGTGAGGGGTGAGTGGATCGCGGCTGATCACGCCCGCATCGGCTGAATGCAGACGGGCGACGTGCCCGCCCACCTCCGACCAACCCACTGCCCACTTCCTACTCCCCACTGCCCCTCCCCTACACTTGAGGCATGAGCGAGTTGCAGGTTCAGGTATTCGGCACGCGCAAGAGCAAGGAGACGCGCGCCGCCGAGCGGTTCTTCAAGGAACGCAAGATCAAGATCCACTTCGTGGACCTGAAGGAGCGGCCCATCGCCAAGGGTGAGTTGAGCCGGTTCGTGCAGAAGTTCGGCCTGAACGCCCTGCTGGACCTGGAAGGCAAGGCGTACGAGCGCAGCAACCTCGCGTACCTGCGGACCACCGAGGACGGCGTGATCGCGAAGATCATCGACGATCCGGAACTGCTGCGGCTGCCACTGGTACGCGCCGGGAAGCACCTGACCGTCGGTGAGGACACCGAGGGCTGGAAGGCGATGGTGGCGGGCGGCTGATCCGGATTCCGTTGGTTTCGCTGACAACCCGGAACTACACCGGATTGTCAGCTCCACGCCCGGAACCCGTTTCTCTCCTCCTCTGCGGGGCAGCTCTACGAGTCGCATCCGCTCGGATTGAACGGCTTTGTAAGCCATTCAATCGGAGTCCGTATGAGCCGCGCGGCGTTCAGCGGCGGCGCATGAAACCCAGGCGGGAGCGTGGGGCTGCCGCGGCCGGTTCGGGGGCCGGGCTGACGAGTTCGTACTCGCGCACGGCACCCTGGAGCCATTCGGGTGCGCCACCCGGTTCGAGCAGTTCCGTGCCGGGAATCCACTCGGCGACCGTGAACTGCGCGGGGTCCGGGTCGAGAATCCCGGCGCTGTACTCGGTGCCGAAAATCAGGTGCAGGCGGGCGTCGCCGTGACCGCCCTGCGTGCCGCGCGCCACGTAGGACCCGACCAGGCGCAGGTCACTGACGACCAGTTTCATCTGCTCGCGGATCACGCGGCGCAGGTGCAGTTCGACCGGGTTGCTGCCGGGTTCGGCGTTCAGGATCAGGCCGGGGAGGCCCTGCGCGCCGGGCTGCAGCGGGTGCACGGGTCGGGTGATCAGGTACCCCCCCTGGTGGTGAATCAGGGCGAACGCGCCGACCTGGTAGGACATCTGGGTGGTGTGTTCAGTGTGGTGCATGGTCACGGGGGCACTCCTGTGAAGCGCGGGGTTTCATGAAAAATTGTACGCAACAGCGGACGGGCTGACCTTCCCCTCTCGGGTGTGTCGCGTGCGGGCGGGGTGGGACTTGCGTGCGGCGTGCGGCCCTCGGCGTCCCTTCTGGATAGCACGCGGGCCGCTTAAGATCGAACGGACTTCTCCCCTCTCCCCATTCGGGGGTACGGGGGGACCAGGGTGTGCGCGCCGAGGTCGGCGGCCAGCGCCAGGAACGCCGGGTCATGCGCGGGGTTCGTCCAGGCCGGGGACTGCACCAGCAGCACGCTGGTCACGCAGGCCGGGTCGGGCAGGGCCGCGCCGCGCCGGGCCTGCCGGGTCAGGGTCACGCGGTCCAGCAGCGCGGGCGGCAGCAGGTCGCGGATCTCACCGCGCGTGCGGTCCAGATCGAAACCCTCGGCGACGGGCAGGTCCGCGTGCCAGTCCGGGTACAGCGTCGTGACCGTGCGGATCAGGCCGCGCGCCAGCCCCAGCCCCGCCCAGTTGCCGGGCCGCACCCGCGCGGGGTCGCCGCTGCGGCTGCCCAGGTCATGGTGCGAATCGAGGTTCAGCACGTCCAGACCCGGGTACTGCTCCAGCCACGTCCACGCGTCCGCGTGACTGAGCGTCACGAACGCCGGAACGCCCGCATACGCACGCAGGGCTTCCCAGCCGGGGTACAGCGGGAAATCGGCTTCCAGCGCTGTCCAGGCGTCCCCGCCACGCTTCAGGACCCGCGCGGTCCAGGCGTCCAGGCGATCCTCCTCCCGGTCGCGGGTGCCCCAGATGGGCGCGTCGAACACCAGTTCACGCGTCCCCGAGAAGGCGTCCCAGTCGATACTCAGCAGCACGGGTCCAGCTTACGCGGATGTGCGGATGGCGGATGGCGGATGGCGGATGGCGGATGGCGGATGGTCAACAGCGTGTGCGCGGCGTACCCGCTCAGGTCAAGCCGACCCACTCCCCACAACCCACTGCCCACTCCCCCTCACCTGAAGCAGATCACGTACGACACGCTGGCGGGATCACGGACGAAGCCCAGGCGGTCGTTGATGGCGAGCATGGGGGCATTGTCGCTGGCGTTGTCGGTGCGGATGGTGGTGGCGCCCAGGGTGCGGGCGGCGCGGATCGCGGCGAGTTTCAGGCCGGTGGCGATCCCCTGCCCGCGCCAAGGGCGGGTGACGCCGGTCAGGCCGGTCAGGAGGTCGGGGCTGGCGTCGCTGCGGAACAGCGCTGTCTGCCCTGCCCATGTGCCGTCCACCTCGGCGATCAGGTACGCGTCGGGGAGGAGGCCGGGGTCGCCCAGCACGGCGTCCTCGAACACTTGGAAGCTCAGAGGCGTGGCGGGTTCGGCGCGCGGCACGTCCTGGCGCACGTCGCTCATCAGGGCGTGCAGCCGCCGCGCGAGGTCCGGTGTACCTGCGGCACGTAACTCGGCGAGGCTGCGGATGCGGACACCCTGGTCGTGCAGGCGGCCTTCCAGCGCGGCGTACGGGGCGGGGTCGAAGTCCGGGACGTGCAGGGCGGACATGAAGTACCGTTTGTCGCCGCTGAAGCCCCGGCGGGTCAGGAAACCGGGCGCGACCGGGTGGTCCTCGCGGGCGAGGATACGGGCGGATTCGGCGTTCCGGGCGCGCAGGGCGGCGTCCAGTGCCGTCCACAGGGCCGCGCCCGCGCGCCCGACCCTGTGCGTGCGGCGCGACGGCGAGGTCCAGGCCATAACGGTCCGGGTGGAACGCACCGGGGTTCTGGTAGTACACGGCGACGCCCAGCACCTCCGGTCCCTCGTGGGCGACGAGCACGGCCCAGCCGTATCCCCAGTCCTGCTGTTCGCGCATCTGGCGGCGCAGGTCCTCGCCGGTCAGGGGGTCGTTCGGGTTCGCGCCGGTCAGGATGGTGGCGGCGGCGTCCCACTCGTGCTCGGCAATGGGCGTGACGGTGATCATGCGTCCACCTGACCGCGCTGCATCTCGACCCACGCGACGCGCGGGCGGAAGCCCAGGCGGTCGTTCAGGGCCAGCATGGGCGCGTTGGTGGTGGCGTTCCCGGTCCAGACCTCGCGGGCACCCAGGTCCCGGGCGACGCGCAGCGCGGCGACCTTCAGGGCCAGCGCCAGCCCCTGGCGGCGCCACGCGCGGGTGGTGCCGGTCAGGCCGGTGTTCAGCCGCTGCGGGTCGTGCAGGTCGCGGTGCAGTTCGGACAGGGCCGCGACCTCGCCCGCCGGGGTGACGGCCAGCAGCGTGCCGTGGGGCATCGTCTCAGGCCGGTCCAGGCGCGTCAGGAAGTCCTCGAAGGCGACCGGGGTCGCGGCGGCGGTGCGGGGCACGTCCTCCCGCGCGGCCAGCCAGCCCGCGTAGAACGCGCGCCGGGCGGCGTCCTCGCCCAGTTCGGCGCTCAGGTCGGCCAGGGTCACGGCTCGCAGCCCATCAGGCAGGGGCGCCCGGTCCGTCCATGCGTCCGCGTCGAAGTCGGCCATATCCAGCACGTTGTCGAAGAACCGCATGACCTCCCGGAACCCCCGCGCCGTCAGGAAGTGCAGGCTGAGCGGTTCGTCCTCGTACGCCCCGGCCAGCACCTCACGCGCGCCCCGCTCGCGCAGATGCGCGTCCATGAGCGCCGCCAGTGCGGTCCCCACGCCCCGCCCGCGCGCGTCGGGGTGCACCGCCACCTCGGCGTGGTAGCGGTCCGGGTGGTACATCCCGCCGAACTGCAACGCGGACGCCGCGCCCAGCAGCGTTCCGTCCGGGGTGTGCGCCACCCACTGCGCGACGTGCAGCCCCAGCGGGTGCGCCCGCAGCGAGTGCAGGTCGTGCGCCAGCGAGTCGGCGGTCTGCGGGTGGCGGGGATTCACGGCACTCAGCAGGTCCGCCAGGGCGCCCAGGTCGGCGTCCGTGGCGGGCCGCAGCGCGAAGGGTCGCGGGGTGGTCACGCCAGCTCCGAAGGCACGGGCACGGGGCGCCGTTCCCCGGTCACGGGGTCCAGGTGCAGTTCGTAACGGCTGCGGGTCGGGCCGCGCCGGAAGCCCAGCGCGCGGTTCATGCCCAGCATGGCCTTGTTGGGCGGGTCGTTGAAGGTGCGGATCTCGCCGCCCCCGGCGGCGGCCAGGGCGCGCATCGCGGCGACCTTCAGGGCCTTCGCCACGCCGCGCCCGCGGTCCTCGCGGCGCACGCCGGTCATGCCGATGACAAAGAAGCCCGCCGGGTTGCTCATCAGGGTGCTGTAGCCCACGTACGGGCCGGTTTCCGGGTCGTTCACGTCGGGGCGCAGGGCCACGAAGGACAGCTCGTGGCTGAAGGTCGGGTCGTCCAGTTCCTGCTTCACCCACGCCTCGAAGGGCCGCCGGGTGAGGGTCTGCCCCATCGGCACGTCCTGAAAGAGGCGCCAGTCGAGTTCCCACAGCCTGCGGTTCCGCTCCGGATCGCCCGCCAGTTCCGCGATGGACCGCAGCTCCACACCGTCCGCCGCCACGGCCGCCATCAGGTCGTCGAAGGCGCCCAGGTCGGCGTCGACCGTGTGCAGGCGGGACTCATAGCGGTCCCAGGTGCGCACGTACCCCCGCGCGGCCAGGAACGCCCGGCCCGGCGCGTCGTGGTCCTGATCGCTGAGCATCGTGCGGATGTCCTGCGCGCCCCGCTCCCGCAGCCGCGCTGTCAGTGCGTCGTACAGCGCCGTCCCGATCCCCTGTCCGCGCGCGTCCGGGTGAACGGTCAGCCCCCCGAAGTACCGCCACTCCTCGAACGCGAAATCGTCGTGCCCGACGTTCCCGACGCCCACGATCCGCCCGCCCTGCTCGGCCAGCAGTTCAAGGCGGTACAGCGCCGGGTCGTGCGCCTCGTCCCAGGTGACCAGCATCTCGGCCGTGACCGGCCAGTCGGGATCGGCGGCGCTCAGCAGGGCCGCGATCTCGGCGAAATCGTCGGGTTTGCGCATCTCGCGCAGCGTGAAGGGCTGTGGGTCGGTCATGCGCCCATCATGCGAGCCGCCCGGCCGGAGGCGCATCCGCCAGCACGCCTACGCCTGCCCGCCGCGTATCCGGCGCGTGCCCCACGCGGTGACGGGCAGGCGGGCCTATGCTGGGTGGATGAGTGACGGACTGAAACTGCTGCTGATCGTGCCGCACCCGGACGACGAGGTGTACGGCGCGTCCGGGACGCTGATGGGCCACCTGGAGGCCGGGGAGGCCTGCGGGCTGGTCACGCTGACGCGTGGCGAGGCGGGCCGGACGCTGGGCCTGTGCGACACGCCGGAGGAACTGGCGCGGATGCGTGAGGTGGAACTCGCGGCTTGCCTGGACGTGATCGGCCTGACGGGCGAGGAGGCGCGGGCGGGTGGGAGCGTGTTCGAGCATCACCGCTTCCCGGACAAGTACCTGAAGGATCAGCCGCTCTCGGCGCTGACCGAGGTGGCGCGCGAGGCGATGGTGCGCCTGCGGCCCGAGGTGGTCCTGACGTTCCCGCCGAACGGCAGCAACGGGCACCCGGATCACGTGACCACGCACCGCGCGGTGAAGGCCGCCTGGGACGCACTGCCCGAAGAGGAGCGGCCCCGCCTGTGGTACTACGCCAGCGACGTGCCGCCGGAAAACGAGGCGCTGCGGGCCGAGTGGCTGCCGCCGAACGTGCGCCACGACGTGACGCGCTTCATCGTGCGCAAGTTGCAGGCGATTGCGTGTCACCGCACGCAGGCGCTGAGCACCGTGGATTTCATCCGCAAGTTCCCGGACCGCGTGACCGAGGAGACCTTCCACGAGGTGAAGTCATCATGCGGACAGGTTCATCACTTCAGGGCAGACCAGCGATGAACACGCAGTGTTGACCCCTCCCCCTTGAGGGGGGAGGCTGGGAGGGGGTGAACAGGAATGGCGTTACAGAAGACGTTTTCCATGCTTGTCCCCCCTGGCGCCCGAAGGGTGTCCGCACCATTGATCACAGCGGTTGGAGTTCACGGGGCGCGGCGCGCGGGAGGCCTTGACCGCTTCCCGCGCGCCGCGCCCCGCCACTCCCGCTCCTATTCCCATTCGCTGACGGGGATGAAGTCGACGTTCTCGCCGTCGGTGGCGGTGACGCGGTAACTGCGGTCGAAGCGGACGATCAGTTCGCCCCGGTCGAAGTGCTGGGGGCTGACGACGGGTTTGCGGTACAGGTAGCCGCCGTCGTCGTCCGCGCCGATGTGCGCGCCTTTCGTGAAGCGGAACTCGACGACTTCCCCGTGGGGGCGGGTGCGGACGCGCACGCGGTACGTCTGCGCGTCGTCCTGTTTCACGTTCGGGTTGGCGGGCGTCTTGCGGAACAGGTTGAACACGGGAGGCCTCCGGGGGGCAGGATAGCGTCCCTCCCCCCATCCGGGGGCAGCCGTCCGGATCGGCTGTGAGCTTTTCCGCGTTCTGGACGCGCATGAGCGATTCTGCCCCGCTGGGTCGCGTTCCGGCGCGTCAGGTCCGGTATGAATTCTGTGCGGAAGCGCTTCATACGCTCTGGTTGGAATGGGGGAAGGAGCCGCTGGACAACGTGAACTGCAGACCGCCTGGCGGCGCATGCTGCTGTGGGGACTGCCCATGGTGCAGACGTCGGTGCTGCTGGCGCTGCTGATGGGGCGCGGGGACGCCTGGGACCGGCTGGTGGACCCGTGGCTGTACGCCTGCATGAGTGCCCTGCTGGTCGTCAGCTGGGTGGCGGTGCTGCGCCGCTGGGCGGGCATCGGGCAGTTGACGCTGGTCCTCACGGCGGGCAGCGGCGCGTTCATGGGCGTGAAGGTGCTGCTGATCGCGCTGCTGTTGCGGGACCAGCGGGCGGTTCTGCCGGAACTGATCGAGACGCTGGTGTGGCTCCCGGCGGTGATCACCTGGACGATGCTGACCGACCTGTCGCAGCGGGTGCGGCGCGTGCTGAACCTGACGGTGGGGGGCATCGCGGCACTGAGTGCCGCTGTGGTGCTGCGGCCCGTGCTGGAAGGTCAGGGCGTGAACGTGGACGTCCTGCGGGCACTGGTGCAGATCAACTTGGCGGCGGCGGTCGGGCTGTACGGCGCGTCGTACTTCGTGCGGCGCAACGACGTGGTGGGCCGCGCGCAGGGCGAGCAGCAGGTGCTGCGGGAACTGGTGTACACCGATCTGCTCACGCGCCTGCCGGGGCGGGTGCGGCTGCGTGAGCGGCTGGACCTGCTCACGGCGCGCGGCGGGACGTTCGCGGTGCTGTTCGTGGATATCGACGCGTTCAAGGTCGTGAACGACACGCTGGGGCACGCGGTCGGGGATGACCTGCTGCGCGGCGTGGCGCAGGAGTTGCAGCGCCTGTCCCCGCAGGGCAGCTGCGTGTACCGCCTGAGCGGCGACGAGTTCGTGGTGCTGCTGCCGGGCCTCAGTGCCGACGCGGCGCACCTGGAAGCCACGCGCCTGCTGCAGACGGTCCCGGCCGTGCCGGGCGAGCAGGTCGGGATGGACATCACGCTGAGCATCGGCGTGAGCGTGTACCCGGACGACGCGACCGACGCCGAGGAACTGCTGCGGCACGCGGACAGCGCCATGTACGCCGTGAAACGCGCCGGGCGGCGGCAGGTGCGCCGCTACCAGCCGCAGCAGGACGCCGCGACCGAACGCTTCCAGGTGCTGGCCCGCGACCTGAGCCTGGCGCTGGCCCGCGAGGAACTCAGCCTGCACTTCCAGCCGGTGTTCCGCCTGAGTGACCTGCGGCCCGTGAAGGCCGAGGCGCTGCTGCGCTGGACGCACCCGCACCTGGGCGCCGTGTCGCCCGGCGAGTTCATTCCGGTCGCGGAGCGGGTGGGGTTGATCACACCCATCGGGACGTGGGTGCTGCGCGAGGCGTGCCGGGAAGCGCTGCGGTGGGAGGACGTGACGGTCAGCGTGAACGTGAGCGCCATGCAGCTGCTGCAGACGGATTTCGCGGAGCTGGTGCGGGAGGCGCTGCTGGACACCGGGCTGAGTGCCGCGCGGCTGGAACTGGAGTTGACCGAGACGGCCGCGCTGTACGAGGACGAGCGGGCCGCGCGGACCATGCTGGAGTTGCGGGACCTGGGCGTGCGCCTGAGCATCGATGATTTCGGGTCCGGGTACTCGAACCTGGCGCGGCTGCGGACCCTGCCGATCACGGGCGTGAAACTGGACCGCTCGTGCACGGTGGACCTCCCGGACGCCGAGGCGGGGCAGTTCTCACGGGCGCTGCTGCGCGCGGTGCTGGGCCTGACGCAGCACCTGCCGCTGGACCTGACGGCCGAGGGCGTGGAATCGGCGGCGCACCTGGCGGTCCTGCAGGACCTGAACTGCCCGCTGGGGCAGGGGCACGGCCTGTCGGTGCCGCTGACCGCGCCGGAGTTCCGGGCGCTGCTGGACCGGCCTCACCCGCTGGCCCCGCAGGCACTGGACGCGTCCAATGCCGCCGCGTCCTGACGAGGCGTGCCCCCCGGCAGCGCCGCGGTTCAGACGCAGCCCCGAGGTTCCCGCCTAGACGCGGCGCAGGAGTTCGGTCAGCAGGCGGACGTGGTCGGGCCAGCGGTCCAGGCGGACGTGTTCGTGCTGGGCGTGCGCGCCGTCGCCGGGGGCGCCCAGGCCGTCCAGGGTGGGGATGATCGGGGCCGTGAAGTTCCCGTCGCTGCCGCCGCCCACGACGGCGTGCGTCAGGTCGAAGCCCAGTTCCCCGGCGACCTCGCGGGCCTGTTCGAAGAGGGCCAGGGTGCCTGCGCTCTGCTCGAACGGGGGGCGGTTCAGGCCGCCCGTGACCTGCACGGTCACGCGGGGGTCGTGGGGCGTCCAGGCGCGCACGGCGGCGTCCACCCGGTCTGCTTCCGCGAGGGTGCTGACGCGCAGGTCGATCTCCAGGGTGGCGTGGGCGGGGATGACGTTCACGGCGCTGCCGCCACGGATCAGGCCGACGCTGACCGTGGTGCCCAGGTCCGGGCGGGCGAGGGCCTGGAGGTCCAGGGTGGCCTGCGCGGCGGCCGTGACGGCACTGGCGCCTTCTTCGGGTTTGTTTCCGGCGTGGCTGGCGACGCCGGTGAAGGTCAGAAGGTAACTGCCGGTGCCCTTGCGGCCGGTCTTGAGGGCGTGCGTGTCGGCGACGGGCGGCTCGACGACCAGCGCCACGCGGGCGGCGTGCGCGGCGCGTTCGATGTGGTCGCGGCTGCTGGGGCTGCCAATCTCCTCGTCGGGGGACAGCAGGATGGTCACGCCGCCGCGCGGCCACTGGCCCTGCAGGGCGCGCAGGGCGTGGAACAGGCCGACGATGCCGGCTTTCATGTCGTACGTGCCGGGGCCGTGCAGGCGGTCGCCGTCCACGCGCCAGGGCATGTGCTCCAGCGTGTCGTGCGGCCAGACGGTGTCGGCGTGCGTGAGGATCAGCACGGGCCGGTCGGCCCTGCCGGGCTGCACGCCGAGGTGGAACACGCGGGTGCCGCCGCCCAGCGCGTGCGTCTCGGCGCCCAGGTCGCGCGCCCAGCCTTCGATGACGTCCATGACGTGCTGAATAGCGGCCGGGTCGGTCGAGGGAGATTCGAGATCGGTCAGGATCTTCAGGTCGGCGATCAGCGCCTGGAGGTCCACGTCTGCCGGGGTGGTCATGCGGGAATGCTACCGCCCGCGCGTGAAGGGGCGCCCGGCACAACAGTCAGGCCCCACTCATGTGAGGGGGCCTGAGCGTGTAGGGGATTTCAGCTGAGCAGGGCGACCTGCTGGGGGTCGAGTTTCAGTTTGGCGCTGCCCTTGAGGTACAGGTCGTGAACGGCCTGCTTGCCGAACAGGCGGGCGAGTCGGGTGCTGGTCATCTCGATGGTGCGACCGGCGATCTTGAGTCGGACGACGTCAAAGGTGCCGGGAACCCAGGTGCAGGACAGTTCTTGCATAAGACCTCCAGGGATGATGGGGTGGCGGGCGCCAGTTCGGATTGACGGGGCCGGAAGGGAATGAGAAAGGCTGAGTTGAGTCGAGACGGGGGCATCATGGGTTCCGTCCGTCAGCGGAGTGTGCGCTGGCGCCAGGAACAGGGGCCTGTGGGGGCCGGGTAGGATCAGCGTACGAAAAGAGCGTTTGGAAATAGAGAGAGGCGTTCCACTTTCCCTTTAGCCAGTGATCATGAAGCTCTGGAATCGCCTGGACTCCCACCAGGACGGCATTTCGGGAGCGCTTCCACGAGGGATGATCCGCTGTCCGTCACGCGACAGGCGGATCGCCGTGCTTGACTGTGGAGCATGACCCAACCCATCCCTGGGCCTGACAGCCTGCTGCCCCTGGTGTTCCCTTCCGACCCGCAGGTCAGCCCGGACGGCAAGCGCGCCGCGTTCGTCCTGACCCGCATCGAGGAGGACGACCCGCACAAGCCCGACGCGGCGTACGCCAAACCCCGCTACAAGTCGCAGATCTGGCTGGCGGACGCGCAGGGAAAGCGCGTCCTGACGCGCGGCGAGGGCCGTGACGGCAGCCCCCGCTGGTCCCCGGACGGGCAGACCCTGGCCTTCACCCGCAAGGCTGGCGAGGGCGCGCAGCTGCACCTGCTGCCCCTCGCGGGCGGCGAGGCGCAGGTCATGACCCGCTTCCGGAACGGCGTCTCGGACATCCAGTGGAGCCCGGACGGGCAGTACGTGGCGTTCATGACCACCGCCGACGACGAGGACAAGCGCGACGAGCGAGGCGAGGCCCGCATCATCACCAGGCCCCGCTACCGCTTCAACGGCCGCGACTGGCTGCCCGAGCGCGCCGCGCGCCTCTACCGCCTGCACGTCCCCAGCGGCGAGCTGCGCGAGTGGCACACGCCAGAGGTCGAACTGGGCGGCGTGACCTGGCTGCCCGACAGCAGCGGCGTGCTGTTCATCGCCGCGACCGACGAACTGAGCGGCGCGCACTGGCAGCAGGAGGTCTGGCACCTGTCCCTGCACGGCACGCCCCGGCAGGTCACCCGCTGGGCGTCCGCCGTCAGCGCCGTCATCCCCCACCCGGACGGGCAGCACTTCGCGCTGGTGGGCCGCCCCGCCGGGCAGGGCAACACCGAGCACACCCACCTGTACCTCCTGCCCCTGACCGGCGACGCCGCCCCGGTGCGGCTGGACGCCGGGCATGACCACCCGGTCGGGAACGGCGTGGGCGGCGACTGCCACGTGGGCGCCATGCCCGACAAACCCGCGTGGCTGGACGACCGCACCCTGCTGTTCAGCAGCACCGTGCGCGGCAGCTGCGGCCTGTTCACCGCCACCCTCGCCGCCGACGGGCAGTCCGGTTCGGTGCAGGCCCACACCCACGACCCGCAGGGCGTCGTCCCAGCCTTCACGGCGCGCGGCGGCGGCCTCGCCCTGATCCGCGAACGGGCCGACCAGTTCCCCGAGGTGATCCTGAACGGCCAGCCGGTCACGGACCTGCACGCGAACCTCCCCTTCACGCCCCGCACCCCCGTGCGCGTGACCTTCCCCACCGAACTCGGCGAGGGCGAAGGCTGGATCATCCTCCCCGACGGCGCAGGGCCCGTCCCCGCGATCCTCAGCATCCACGGTGGCCCGCACACCGACTACGGGCACGCCTTCACGCACGAATTCCAGCTGTACGCCGCGCGCGGTCAGGCCGTGTGCTACAGCAACCCGCGCGGCAGCGTCGGTTACGGGCAGGCCTGGGTGGACGCCATCCACGGCCGCTGGGGCACCGTCGACGCCGACGACCTGCTGGCCTTCTTCGACGCCTGCCTGGACACCCACCCCCGCCTGGACCGCACGCGCACCGCCGTCATGGGCGGCAGCTACGGCGGCTTCATGACCAACTGGCTCACCTCGCACACCACCCGCTTCCACGCCGCCATCACCGACCGCAGCATCTGCAACCTGCTCTCATTCGGCGGCACCAGCGACATCGGCCTGCGCTTCTGGGACGACGAACTCGGCCTGAACTTCCACCGCCGCGCAGACGCCCTCAAGCTCTGGGACATGAGCCCCCTCCAGTACGTCGAGAACGTCCGGACCCCCACCCTGATCGTCCACTCGGTCCTCGACCACCGCTGCCCCATCGAGCAGGCCGAGCAGTGGTACGCCGCCCTCACCCTCCACAGCGTGCCAGTGCGCTTCGTCCGCTTCCCCGGCGAGGACCACGAACTGTCCCGCTCCGGCCGCCCGGACCGCCGCCTCACCCGCCTGACCGAATACCTGGGCTGGCTCGACCGGCACCTCGCGCCCAGCACCACACCCGCTGAAACCGCCACCGCCTGACCCAGCCAGCAGAGCGGGGCGGAGGTTCGCCGTGAACCTCCGCCCCACGTCATGCCTTCACTGCGAGTTGAACACGTTGTCCGGGTTGTTGCCCGACACACTCCCACCCGGCTGGGCGTACACACCGACCCGCGTGTTGAACACGCCGCCGCCATTCCGGGCCGAGTTGCCCGTCACGCTGCCACTCTGAATCGTCAGCTTCCCGTCGTTCCAGAACCCACCGCCATCACGACCATCGGCCCGGTTCCCGCTGACCGTCGCGCCGGACAGCACGAACGTGGACGTCGGGGAAGTTTGGTAAGCCCCATTGGTCTCCACACCCCCGCCGAACCACGCCGTGTTGTTGCTGATCGTGCCCCCACTGGCGGTCACGCTGGCCCCGGCATACAGGCGGATGCCACCGCCACCACCCTGACCCTCCGTGCGGCTCGTGACGGTATTTCCCGTGATGCTGCCACCGGTCATCTCGACCCGGCCCTTGTCTGCCACCACGATCCCACCGCCCGTCGTGACGACGGTATTCCCCGTGATCGAGCCGCTCACCAGCTTCAGCGCCGAGCCGGTCCACACCGCCACGCCACCGCCAGCCGTCTGCGCCGTGTTCCCCTGAATGGTGGCTCCCTGAATGACATGCGTGCCGACGCCCTGCTCCGCCGAGCCGATCGACACCCCCCCACCACGGTCCGCGCGGTTGTTCCGGATGACCAGCGTGCCGCCCAGCGTGACCGTGGGCTGCGTGCCGGACTGCGCGTACGTGGCGATGCCACCCCCGACACCCGGCGTGGTGTTGTCCTCGATCACGCCACCCGTCAGGGACATGGGCGAATCACTGTTGATGCCGCCACCTGCGAGTCCAGCAGTATTGCCACGCATGATGCCGCCGGTCATGCTGAATCCAGCACTGTTACTGTCAATCTGAAGGGCCCCGCCGTACCTAGTCGCGGTGTTCTTTTCGAACGTACCGCCAGAGATGGTCAGCGTGCCCCCGCGGAACTGATCGTAGACGCCGCCAAATGTGGCGGTATTGCCGGTGAACGTGCCCCCTGCGACGGTCACCTTGGAGGACTGGGCCTGCAGGATCACGCCGCCGCCACCATCACTGGCTGTGGAGTTTCCGGTGAATGTGCCTCCGGTGATGAGCGTCTCGCCTGTTCCGAAGGCGGCGATCACCCCTCCGCCACAGCCCTGAAGGGTGCAGCTGTTCGTGTCGAAGGTGCCTCCCTTGATGGTGAGCGTGCCGGTGGTGTGCCGGATGACACCGGCATGCGACGCAGAACTGTTGTTCCTGAAGCTTCCGCTCTCGACGGTCAGCGTGCCGCGGTTGGCAATCGCGCCACCCGAGCCCACAGTCTCATTCTCGATCGTTGCTGCAGGCAGGGTCGCGCGGTTGCCCGTCACCGTCACGTTCTTCAACGTGAGGGTCGCGCCCGGCGTGTTGAAGATCGCCCCACCGTTGTTGGCCTGCCCGTCCTGCACCGTCACTGAATCCAGTGTGAGGTTCCCCTGATTCATCAGGTTGCCGCCCCAGGTGGCGACGGTCGATCCACTGTCTGGGAGTTCAAAAATGGACAATGCCACCGTCGCCCCAGTACCACCCTTGAGCGTCCCGCCCTGCATGGTGACGGTGGCGCCCTTGGCGATGTCCAGTGCGCGGCCTTTTCCGGCGGCGTCGATGGTCACGCCCGTGGCGATGATCGTCACGTTCTTGTCGATGTTCAGTGGGCTGGCGAGGGTCAGGGTGCCGGTGCCGGTCAGGCGCAGCGTGTCGCCACTCTTGGCGGCGGCCAGCGTGTCCCGCAGGCTGCCGGCGCCGCTGTCCGCGAGGTTGGTGACGGGCGTGCCGACGGGTTCGGGCGTCCCGCCCCCACCACCACAGGCGGCGAGGGTCAGGGTCAGCAGCAACAGGGCGGGCATCCGGGCATTCATGGTCATGGTCTTCCCTCCATGCCCCCAGGGCGGCCGGGCGGAGGGAATGGTGCCCGCCCGCGCGCTGAAGGTGACTGGAGTGTCCGAAACGGGCAGTGACCGCACCGTGACCGGCTGAGTTCCGGGGAAATGAGAAAGGGCCGGACGCTG
Source organism: Deinococcus sp. JMULE3 (assembly GCF_013337115.1). NCBI lineage: Bacteria > Thermotogati > Deinococcota > Deinococci > Deinococcales > Deinococcaceae > Deinococcus > Deinococcus sp. JMULE3. The sequence goes on along the minus strand of NZ_SGWE01000004.1, from coordinate 1,930,185 downwards.
TGGCCCGGCCCTTCTGTCAGTAGGTGTTACTCGTCTGTGTTACTCGTCGTCGCGGCGGTTGTTCCAGCCACGGTCCGCGCGGGCGCGGGGGCGGAACTCGCCGCCCTGCTCGGCGGGACGGTCTTCACGGGGGCGGAACGCGGGGCGGTCGCCGCCACGGTCTTCACGGGGACGGAAGCCACCACGGTCACCGCCGCGGTCGCCACCCTGGAAGCCACCGCGGTCGCCACGGTCGTCGCGGGGGCGGAAGCCGCCACGGTCGCCGCCCTGGAAGCCACCACGGTCTTCACGGGGGCGGAAGCCGCCGCGGTCGCCGCCGCCCTGGTACCCGCCGCGGTCCTCGCGGGGACGGAAGCCGCCGCGGTCACCGCCGCCCTGGTACCCGCCACGGTCCTCGCGGGGGCGGAAGCCACCACGGTCGCCGCCGCGGTCTTCACGGGGACGGAAGCCGCCACGGTCGCCGCCGCGGTCGCCACCCTGGAAGCCGCCGCGCTCGCCGCGGTCCTCGCGGGGGCGGAAGCCGCCCTGGCCCTGGCTTTCGCGCATCTCGCGCATCTCGCGGCGCAGGCCACGGATTTCCTTGCCCTGCGCTTCGAGCAGTTCCTTCAGTTCGGCCAGGACGGCCATCAGTTCGTCGGCGTCGATGAATTCCTCTTCGAATTCCTCGCCTTCGGCACCTTCGGCGCTGACGCTGGTGTCGGCGGCGGCTTCCTCGGCGTCGAGGACGGCGTCCTCGTCGGGTTCACCTTCCAGCTGGGGGATCAGGTCACGCAGTTCTTCTGGCGTCTGCTCACCGGGGCGCAGCTCGTTGTTGTCGGTCATGGGTTTTCTCCTTTGATTCCTGCCGCCGCCACCTGTGCGCGCGCGTTTGCGCGGCCGGGGCACGGGCTCCCGGAGGCCGGGGCGTGTGCGGGCGTGCCCCCGAGTGTACCACCCGTCAGCGCGGGCCGGGCGTTGCGCGGGCGTTCATGCTGCGTGGGGCTTCAGCGGCGGAAGTACACGCGCAGGGCCGCGCGGGCCACCAGCCACACGATCACGGCGTCCACGGCGGCGAGCAGCAGGGCCAGCAGGGGGTTCCAGCCAGTACCGAGCCACAGGGCCAGGAAGGTGAACACGGCAGACGCCGTGGCAATCAGCGTGGCGAAGCGGCGAGCGTTGTCGTCCGGCGTCCAGGAGTTCAGGTCCATGCGCGCAGCGTGACACGTGCGGGCCGCGCCTCGTGTCCCACGCGCTTTTATCGGACTTGTGGATTCGGCTCATCAGGCGGGCTGATGGGACGGGGGTCGGGTCGGCAGGCGAGGGGAATGATATGAACTCCGGTTGAAAGGTTTGCAAAACCTTTCAATCCGAGCAGATGCGAGAAGGAGAGAAACGGGTTCCGGACGTGGAGTTGGCCATCCGGTGAAGTTCCGGATGGTCAGCGAAACAAACGGAATCCGCGTGAGGGTCACGGCGCGGTCAGCTGGCCCGCCTATACTGCCTCTCATGAAGCGTGCCGCTTTCCTCCTGCTGGGCCTGCTGGCCACCGCCGCGTCCGCGCAGCGCACCGTGAACATCGGGCTGGGGTACAACCCGGACGTGCAGTTCACGCCGTTCTACGTGGCGGACAAGCTCGGGTACTTCCGCGCCGAGGGCCTGAGTGTGAAGTACCAGCACGGGTATGTGTCGCAGCTGCTGCCGCTGCTGCTGCAGGGCAAGCTGGATTTCGTGGTGGGCGACCCGGAGGACGCGATCTTCGCGCGCAACCAGGGCGCGGACGTGCGCTACGTGATGACGATGTACCAGAAGAACCCGGTGACGGTGTTCAGCTTCTCACCCCTGAACGGCCCGGAGAGCCTGAAGGGCAGGTCGGTGGGGATTCCGGGGCCGTTCGGCAGTTCGTACCACGCGATTCAGGCGGTGCTGGACAGCGCGAACCTCACCGAGGGGCGCGACGTGCGCCTGAACAGCATCGGGTTCACGCAGGTGGACGCCGTGCGCGCCGGGCGGGTGGACGCCGCGGTGGGCTACGCGAACAACGACGTGCTGCAACTGGCCCGCACCAGCGGGAAGAAGGTGTACACGCTGGACGTCACGGACGCCTACCCGATGGTCGGCGTGGGCCTGATCGGCACCGGCAAGAGCCTGACCGGGGACCTGGCGAAGAAGGTCGTGCGGGCCAGCCAGCGCGGCGTGAAGTTCACGGTGGCCGACCCGGCCCGCGCGTTCAAGCTGGCGCAGCCCGTGTTCGGCGCGAGCGGCAGCCTGGACGTCCTGCGAGCCAGCGTGCCCCTGATGACCGGCCCATACACGCAGGCGAACGGCCTGGGCGCCATGAACCCCAGCGCGTGGACGAAAGCGGTTGCGGCACTGGTCAAACAGGGCAAACTGCCCGCCGGGGCGAAAGCGACCGATTACTACACGAACGCTTACATCAGCAAGACGCTGAAATAAGGGCGACTCCGGTTGAACGATCTGCAGCATCGTTCAACCCGAGCGGATGCGACTCGTAGAGCTGCTCTGCAGAGTGGGAGCAAAGCGGGTTCCGGGCGTGGAGCCCGCAGGTCGGTGGTGTTCCGATCTGCGGGCGAAACAGACGGAATCCGTCCAGGGGAGCGGGAGGCGGGGCGCGGTGGTGCGGCCCCGCCTCCTCTGCTGCTTACAGGACGCCGCCGCCGAGGAACAGGCGCAGCGCGGCCAGTCCGAGGACGACGACGTTCAGGGTGGTCGCGCCCCGGTCCTTTGCGAGGACGGCGAGGATCAGGCCCAGCACGGCGGGCGGCAGGACCAGCAGCCAGTTCAGCCAGCCCAGCAGGGGCAGCAGGCCCAGCAGCAGGCCGATGGCGGCGAGGATGCCCAGCAGGATCGCGGCGAGTCTCATGCTCCCAGGTACGCGGATCGGCAGGCGTGGGTTGCGGCCCCTGGCTGTCCCAGACGCGCGGACGTGCGTGACGGGCGGGGTGTAGCGTGGCGGGGTGACCGGGCAGACAGGTGGGACAGGGCAGACAGGTGGGAAGAAGAAGAGTGCGGCGAGGCTGCCGCCGGGCGCGCGGGTGCGGGCCCCGCAGGTCCTGACGGCGCTGGAGGGCCTGTACCCGGACGCGCGGACGGAACTGGAGTTCCGCACGCCGTTCGAGCTGCTCGTGGCGACGGTCCTGAGCGCGCAGGCGACGGACGTGAGCGTGAACGCCGCGACACCCGCGCTGTTCGACGCTTACCCGGACGCGCACGCCATGAGCCGCGCCGACGCGGAGGACATCGAGCCGTTCATCCGCCGGATCGGGCTGTACCGCGCCAAGGCCCGCAACCTCGCGGCGCTGGCGCGGCTGCTGGTCGAACGGCACGGCGGGGAGGTCCCGAACGATTTCGACGCGGTGGTGGCGCTGCCCGGCGCGGGCCGCAAGACCGCGAACGTGGTCCTGTCCAACGCGTTCGGGTACCCGGCGATCGCGGTGGACACGCACGTGGGCCGACTGGCGCGCCGCCTGGGCCTGAGCGTGCAGACCAACCCCGACAAGGTCGAGGCGGACCTGCAGCGGCTGTTCCCACGTGAACGGTGGGTGTTCCTGCACCACGCGCTGATCCTGCACGGCCGCCGGGTCTGCGCGGCCCGTAAACCCGAGTGCGGCGCGTGCGTCATGGCGAGCTTCTGCCCGAAAGTCGGCGTGGCGTGAGCGGCAACCTGGGGCCGCAGCGGGGGCAGACGTGGCGCTTCTCGCGGCAGGTGTGGCTGTTCCTGGCGTCGGTGTTCACGTTCGGGCTGTCGCAGGCGTTCACGGCGCTGTTCCTGAACTTCTACCTGCGGGCGCTGGGCCTGGGTGCCGAGTGGCAGGGCGTCATGAACGCGCTGCCCGCCATCACCCTGGCGTGCCTGAGCCTCCCGGCGGTGGCGGTCGCGCGGCGCATCAGCAACGCGCACGCGCTGAAGGTCGGCGCGGCCCTGAACCTGCTGGGCCTGGGCCTGCTGGTCCTGGCGAACGGGCCGGTGCTGGTCATCGTGGGCGCGATCGTGCAGGGCGCGGGCGGGGCGCTGAGCATGGTCGCCGCGTCGCCGTTCATGGCGAACAACAGCGACGAACGCAGCCGCGTCACGCTGTTCAGCGTGCAGAACGCGTTGATGACCGGCGCGGGCTTCCTGGGGAACCTGCTGGGCGGGCAGATTCCCACCCTGTACGCCCAGAGCACCGGCACCGCGCCCGACGCGCTGGGCGCGCTGCGGGCCGCGCTGCTGGTCGCCGCCGGACTGCAACTCCTGGGCGTGCTGCCCGTCCTGGGCCTGAAACCCACCGGGAAGACGAAACCCACCGGGCGCAGCTTCCACGTCCGGGACCGCGCCACCATGGCCCGGCTGGTCCTGCCGAACATCCTCGTGGGCCTGGGCGCGGGCGCGACCATCCCGTTCCTGAACGTGTTCATCGAGGGGAAATTCAACGTGTCCTACGCGGGCCTGGGCACCCTGTTCGCCTGGACCAGCCTGGCGACCGCCGCCACGGCTCTGCTGCAACCCCTGCTGGTGCGCCGCATGGGTCAGCTCCAGGCGGTGCTGCTCGTGCAGGCGTGCAGCCTGCCGTTCCTGGCGGTGCTGGGCTTCGCGCCGCAGCTGTGGATGGTCACGGCGGCGCTGTTCACGCGCGGCGCACTGATGAACGCCGCCGGGCCCGTGTACAGCGCCTACGCCATGACCGCCCTGCCCGAGGAGGACCGGCCCATGTACTCCGCCGTGAACCTCATCGCGTGGGACCTGGGCTGGGCGATCAGCAGCATCCTGTCCGGCGTGGTGCGCGGCGCGCTGCCCTTCACCACCGCCTTCAACGCGCTGTTCGCGTGGACGCTGCTGATGTACGGCGCGAGCGTCCTGGCGATCTACCTGGGCCTGTACCGCCGCGCCCAGCGCACGCCCACACCCGCGACACTCAATCCATGAACGCCGCGCCGCAGGGCGAAATGAATACTCAGTTGACCTCCGAACTCATGAACGGGGGTAGACTGCCAGTGATGAGCGACACCTCCCCCCTTCGCCGCCTGCACCGCGTTCAGGAACTCGACCTGAACCTCGACCGCCTGCGCGACGAGGAAGGCAACATTTCCACTGAACTGCGTGACGCCCGCGCCGAGCAGGAACGCCTGAACAACGCCCTCGAGGACACCGAGATCACCCTGGAAGGCGTCGAGAAGAACATCCGCCGCACCGAACTCGACCTGTCCAGCATCCGCGAGCAGACCGCGCGGGCCCGCGAGGAGCAGGAGAAGAACGCCTTCGACGCCCGCGCGCAGTCACAGTACGGCAGCCGCATCCAGATGCTCAGCGAACGCGCCGACGAACTCGAAGAGGACCTCACCCCCCTGCGCGAGCAGCAGCAGGTGCTGACCGCCCGCGCGGCCGACCTGCGCGGCCAGCACCGCGCCCTGCGCCCCACCCTGGGCGCGCTGGAAGAGCAGGACGAGACCCGCGTGCAGGGCCTGCGCGACCAGGGCGAAGCGGACCGTCAGGAACGCGCGCAGCTCGCCGGGAACCTCGACGCGCGCACCATCCGCGAGTACGACATGATCCGCCGCGCCAAGAAGGGCCTGGGCGTCGTGGAGATCAAGGCCGGACGCTGCAGCGGCTGCAACGTGAACCTCCCCGTGAACGTCCAGCAGAAGGCCGCGCAGGGCAAACTGCCCCCCGTGAAGTGCCCCAGCTGCGGCCGCTTCCTGATCCGCCTCGACCTCGCGTAAACCACAAGGGAGAAACCCCACCCCAGGCCAGCAAGGCGGGGTGGGGTTTCACTTGGATGTCCGTCAGAACTCGTCGCGGTCGAACACCGTGCGGATCTGCTCACGCGTGAGGCCCTGCCCGAGCAGGATCAGCAGCAGCAGCCGGGCCTTGTGGGCGTTCAGGAAGCTGGCGGGAATCGCCCCAGCCTCGACGAGGGTGGCGCCGCCGCCCGCGTAGCCGTACACCGGCAGGACGGGTCCGGCGTGGGTGCGGGTGGCGATCACGACGGGCTTCTCGGTGCCCTGGATGAGCGGCAGGAGTTCGGCGGGGAGGTTCCCGGTGCCGAGCGCCGCGATGACCAGTCCGTCGGCCCGCGCGGCGGCCTCGGCGTAGCCCTCGCCGGTCCAGCCGGCGTAGGCGTAGAGGATCTCCACGCGGGCACGCAGGTGGGCGGGGTGGTACGTGGCGCGCGGTTCGGGCATGGCGAAGTAATGCAGACGCGGCGCGTGCCCCTCGCGGTCGATGCGGCCGATGGGACCGGGGTACCCGCCGAAGGCGTCCACGGCGGTCGTGTGGATCTTCGTGACGGTCCGCGCGTCGAAGATGTCCCCGCCGATCACGACCAGCGGCCCCCGCCCGGGGCTGTGGGGGTGCAGGGCGACGTGCGCGGCGTCCAGCAGGTTGGCGGGACCGTCCCAGCTGATCTCCTCGGCGTGGCGCATGCTGCCGGTCAGGACGACCGGGACCTTCACGTCCAGCATCAGGTGCAGCGCGAACGCGGTTTCCTCCAGGGTGTCGGTGCCGTGCGTGACGACCACGCCGTCGTGCGTGGGGGCCAGTTCGCGGATCAGGGCCGCCAGCTGCCCCATGTGCGCCGGGGTCATGTGCGGGCTGGGAAGGCTGAAGGGTTGCGCCTCGGTGACCTGCACCTGTTCCAGGCCGGGCAGGGTGGGGGGCGTCTGGGGGGTGAGGCCGCGCCCGTCGGGGCTGGGGCGGCTGGCGATCGTGCCGCCCGTGTGGATCAGTGCCAGTCGGGGCGCGCGGGCGGGCGGGGTGGCGTCACTGGGCATCACTGGCATGGTAGTCGCGGCGGCGGGGGGCCGCAGCCAGGGGTCTAGGGTCGAAGGGTCTGAGGGCGAGGGTGGCCCGCTGGGCCGGACGGCCTCCGCAGAGCGCCCCCGGAAGTCTTCGGCTCTTCGACCCTCAGACTGTTAGACCCCGCGAAACGACAGCGCCCGCCAGACCTGTGTGCTGGCGGGCCGAAGGTGGTGTGCTCAGCGGGGGCGCAGGCGCTGCCAGACGATCGCCACGGCGAAGATCGCGGCGGTCAGGGGCAGTTCGGCCAGCAGCGCCGCCTGGAGGGACGTGCCCGCCTGGGTGCGCTGCCACAGGCCGATGCCCAGCCACAGCAGCGCGGCGGCCAGTGCGATCAGCAGCGTGCGCGCCAGGGGATTCACGGTCAGGCGCGCGCGGCGTCGATCAGGGCCTGCGCGCCGCGGTCGAGCATGTCGGCGGCCAGTTCGGCGCCCAGGTCGGCGCATTCGCTCGGGTCGCCCTGCGTGGTGGCGCGGATGACGTGCCCGCCGTCCAGGGCGCCCACCCAGCCTTCGAGGGTCAGCAGGCCGCCCTTGACGGTGGCGTGCGCGCCGACCGGGGCCATGCACCCTGCACCGAGGCCCGCGAGGAATTCGCGTTCGGCGGTGATGCGGTCGTCGGTGGTGTGGTCATGGATGGCGTACGCGACCTCGATGGTCAGGTCGTCGTCGGCGCGGGTTTCCAGGGCCAGGGCGCCCTGGCCGGGGGCGGGGAGCATGATGTCGGGTTCGACGAATTCGTCGATGCGGTGGCGCATCTCGGTGCGGATCAGTCCGGCGGCGGCCAGGATGATCGCGTCGTACTCGTTCCCGGCCAGCGCGGCGAGGCGCGTGTCGATGTTGCCGCGCAGGTCGATGATCTGCAGGTCCGGGCGGTAGGCGCGCAGGAACGCCTTGCGGCGCACGCTGCTGGTGCCCACGCGGGCGCCCTGCGGGAGGTCCGCGAGGCGTTTCATGCCTTCCTTGCCGATCAGCACGTCGCGCGCGTCCACGCGTCGGGGAATGGAGCTGACCTCCAGACCCTCGGGCTGCTCGGTGGGCAGGTCCTTGAGGGAGTGCACCGCGATGTCGATCCGCTTGGCGAGCAGCGCGTCCTCGATCTCCTTGACCCAGAAGCCCTTGTCGCCCTTCTGCGCCATGGCCTCCAGGCTGCCGCGGTTGCGGTCGCCCTTCGTGCTGATGGTCTGAATGCGGAAGTCCGTGTCCGGCCATTCCTCTTTCAGGCGAGCCACCACCCACTGGGTCTGTGCAAGCGCAAGAGTGCTGCCGCGCGTTCCTACCGTCACCATCCGCATAACCCGCGCATTATACGGGCCGCGCGCCCGCCCTGCACGCCACAGGTGGGGGGCGGGGCAGAATGTGAAGGATCATGGTACGGATTCCGTCTGTTTCGTTCACCGCCCGGACAGGACACCGGGCGGCTCACTGCACGCCCGGAACCCGCTCGACTCCTGCTCGCTCTGCGGCGCAGCTCTCCGAGTTCGCTCGGGTGGACGTGGTGCTGCGCCCCATGCCACCGGAGGCCGTATGACAGGCTTTCCGGACGGGTTCGTGTGGGGTGTGGCGACATCGGCGTACCAGATCGAGGGCGCCGTGCAGGAGGGCGGGCGCGGCGTGAGCGTGTGGGACACGTTCAGCCATGCGCCGGGGCGGACGCGGGGCGGCGCGACCGGCGACGTGACCTGTGACCACTTCCACCGCTTCCCGGAGGACGTGGCGCTGCTGCGCGAGCTGGGCGTGGGCGCGTACCGCTTCAGCGTGGCGTGGCCGCGCGTGCAGCCCGGCGGGCGCGGCCGGGCGAACCCGGCGGGCGTCGCGTTCTACGACCGGCTGGTGGACGAGCTGCTCGGCGCCGGCGTGCAGCCGTGGGTGACGCTGCACCACTGGGACCTGCCGCAGGAACTGGAGGACGCGGGCGGCTGGCTCAGCCGCGACACGGCGTACCGCTTCGAGGAGTACGCGTTCCTGGTCGGGGAGCGGCTGGCGGACCGCGCGGCGGCGTTCATGACCCTGAACGCGCCGTCCGTGGTGATGCTGCGCGGGTACGCGCACGGCACGCACGCGCCGGGGCGGACGCTGGGCCTGGGGGTGTTCCCGGCGGCGCACCACCAGCTGCTGGCGCACGGGCTGGCGGCGCGGGCGCTGCGGGAGGCGGGCGCGCGGCAGGTGGGCATCGCGAACCAGTACGCCCCGGCGCTGCCTGCCACGGACCGCGACGCGGACGTGCAGGCGGCGGCCCTGATGGACGCGCTGCACAATCACCTGTTCACCGATCCCCTGCTGCGCGCCGCGTACCCCGCGCCGGTCCTGGACCTGCTGCGCGAGCACGCCCCGCAGCTGCTGGAGGCCGTGCGCCCCGGTGACCTGGACGTGATCGCCGCGCCGCTGGATGTCCTGGGCGTGAACGATGCCCCGCCGGACTGGGTGCGGGTCGATCCGCGCCGTCCCTTCGGGGCCGCACGGAACGCCGTCCCGGAGGATGAGGCGACCCGGGCCGGAAGCCTCACCCAGACGCTGCTGGACCTGAAGGCACGCCACGGGGACGCCTGCCCGCCGCTGGTCGTCACGGGCCGCGGGTGCGCCCTGCCCGACACGCCGGACGCGGACGGGCGGGTGCGGGACGCGGCGCGCATCCGCTCCCTGGAAGCGCACATCGAGGCCACCCGATTGGCAGTCCAGAAAGGTGCGCCGGTCACCGGGTATCTTGCGTGGACTCTCATGGACAACTTTGAATGGGCGGACGGCTTCGACCAGCGTTTCGGGCTGGTGCACGTGGATTTCGGGACGCAGGTGCGGACCCGCAAGGACAGCTTTTCCTGGTGTCAGGCGTGGCTGCGGGAGCAGGCGTGAGCGCCGCCGCCCCCGCACCCCTGGTGCCCAGCACGCCCGTGTCGTGGCGGTTCATGCTGCCGTACACGCTGGCGACCCTGGCGATGTGGATGGCCTTCAACGCCCCCGGGCAGGTGCTGATCGGCGAGCAGCTCATCAGCCTGGACGAGGGCCGAAAGGAAGCCAACCTCGCCCTGATTCTCGGCGTGGGCGCGCTGATCAGCCTGCTCGCCAACCCCATCTTCGGCGCGCTGAGTGACCGCGCCCGCGGACGCCTGGGCCGCCGCCGCCCGTACCTGATCGGCGGGGCCATCGCCGCGACCGCCGGACTGCTGCTGCTGGGCGTGGGCGGCAGCGTGCCCATCCTGGTCGCCGGGTGGGGCCTGACGCAGCTCGCCCTGAACGCCTACCAGGCTGCGCTGACCGCCGTCATCCCCGACCGGGTCCCGCCCAGCCAGCGCGCCACCGTCAGCGGACTGGCGGGCCTGTCCCAGGTGCTCGGCACGATCCTCGGCGTGGGCCTCACCGGCCTGCTGCCCGTCATGCTCGCCAAGTACGCGCTGCTGGCCGCGCTGCTGCTCCTCGCCATGCTGGGCTTCGTCCTGACCAGCCGCGACCCGCAGGCCCCCACCACCCCACCCGCCCCCCTGACCCTGGCCGGGTTCCTCAGCCCCCTGCGGCACCGGGACTTCGCGCTGGCGTGGCTCACGCGCGGGCTCGTCACGCTCGGGTACGCGCTGGGCACCACGTACCTCCTGTACTTCCTGCGCGACCGCGTCGGCCTGAAAGACCCCGCCGCCGGAGTGTTCCAGGCGAACCTCGCCGCCGGGGGCGCGCTGCTGCTCACCGTCATGCTCGGCGGCATCCTCAGCGACCGCCTGGGGCGGCGCAAGGTGTTCGTGATCGGCTCCACCGTCGTCATCGCCGCCGGGCTCCTGACCCTCGCGCTGCTGCCCACCTGGCCCGGCACGCTCGCCGCCGCCGCCCTCATGGGCGCAGGCTTCGGCGTGTACCTCGCCGTGGACGTCGCCCTCATCACCGAGGTGCTGCCCAGCGCGCACGACAGCGCCCGCGACCTCGGCGTGATCAACGTCGCCCTGACCCTCCCTCAGACCTTCGCGCCCGCCCTGTGCGCCCTGTTCGTCACCAGCCTCGGCGGGTACACCCCCCTGTTCCTCGTCGCGGCCGTCATCACCCTCATCAGCGCCGCGCTCGTACAGGGCATCCGCGGCGTGCGCTGACGCACCCGGGCCGCCCCTTGCCGCACAATCGGTGAAAGGTCACGGCCCGCCCGCGCGCCGTGGCGTACCGTCAGCGCATGACCATGCATGCCTTCACGGCCACCCAGCCCGGTGAACCCCTGACCCTGCAGTGGACGCCCGTGCCCACCCCGGCGCCCGGCCCGGGTGAGATCCGCGTGCGGCTGGCGGCCGTGACCGTCAACCCGGTGGATTTCAAGCTGCTGCGCGGCGGGCATCCGGCCTGGACGTACCCGCACGTGCCCGGCGTGGACGGTGCCGGGATCGTCGAGGCGGTCGGACCGGGCGTGGAGACCCTGAGGCCCGGGGACCGCGTCGCGATGCACGTGGACCTCACGCGGCCCGGCGTGTTCGCCGAGGCGGTCGTCACGAGCGCCCACACGGTCGCGCGCGTGCCCGACGGGGTGCCGCTGACGGTCGCGGCGGCGCTGCCCTGCGCGGGCATGACCGCGTACCAGAGCCTCGACCGGCGGCTCGGCGTGCGGCCCGGTCTGTGGCGGCCCGGCGACTGGGTGCTCGTGAACGGCGCGAGCGGCGGGGTGGGCGGGTACGCCACGCAGCTCGCGCGGCGGGCGGGGGCACGCGTGATCGGCGTGGCGTCCGCCGCGAACCACGAGTACCTGCGGGCGCTGGGGGCCGAGGTGACCCTGGATTACCGCGTGGGGGATCTGGCCGCGCAGGTGCGCGAGGTGACGGGCGGGGCGGGCGTGCCGGCAGTGGTCGAGACGGCCGGGCAGGCGACGGCGCTGCTGGACGCCGTGGCGTTCGGTGGGGGCATGGCGTGCGTGTTGGGCCTGCCGGACCTGCCCACCTACCGCGTGCACCCGGCGAAGATCAGCGTGCACCCGATCGCGCTGGGGGCCGCGCATGCCAGCGGCGACCGTCGCGCGCAGGAGGATCTGGGCGTCATGCTGGGTGAACTGCTGGCGCTGGTCGTGGCCGGCGAGTTCGATCCGCTGGTGACGGATGTCCGGGAGCGGGAGGCGCTGCCCGCGACCCTGGCGGAACTCGCGGCGGGGGGCGTGCGCGGCAAGCTGGTCGTGCGCATGAGCGGCGAGGCGTGACCGGGACCGGCCACCCCCTCTGTCCCGCGCCCTGCGTCCCCATGTCCATGCGCCACTCGGCGGATGCGTTTCCAGCGCCGGGTGGCTAGCCTGGGAGGATGTCGTCTTCTGCCGCTGTGTCTTCGTCTGTTCCGCCTGATTCGCCGCCGCGGAGTGCGTTGGGGGTGCTGGGCACGTACCTGGGGCCGCTGCGGTGGCAGGTGGGGGCGCTGGCGGCGCTGCTGCTGACGGGGACGGGCCTGAACCTGCTGCTGCCGCAGCTGTTGCAGCAGTTCGTGGACAACGCGAAGCGGGGCGCGGGCGCGGATGTGGCTGGGCTGGTGCGGCTGGCGGGCCTGTACATCCTGCTGGCGGTGGGCGTGCAGCTCATGACGGCCGGGGCGACGTACGTGGGTGCGCGGGTCGGATGGACCGCCACGAACCGCCTGCGCGCGGACCTGATGGCGCACCTGCTGTCGCTGGACATGCGCGAGCACAAGGAGCGCACGCCGGGCGAGATGATCGAGCGGATCGACGGGGACGTGACGGCCCTGAGTAATTTCTTCTCGCAGTTCGCGGTTCGGGTGTTTGGCGCGGCGCTGCTGCTGACCGGCGCGCTGGTCATGTTCTTCCGGGAGGACTGGCGGATCGGGCTGGGCGTGACCGTCTTCACGGCCATCACGCTGACCGCCATGAACCGCGTGCGGAAACTGGGTGTGGAACCCACCCGCCTGGAACGTGAGGCGAGCGCGCGGCTGTTCGGTTTCGTCGAGGAGCGACTGGCGGGCCTGGAGGACGTGCGGAGCCTGGGCGCCGGTGGGCATCATCTGCGGCGCTTCCTGGACGTGCAGCGCACCTTCTTCACGCGCTCGATCAACTCGTGGCGGCGGCGCAGCGTCGTGTGGCAGCTGAGCATGGCGCTGTTCGCGGTCGGGTACGTGGGCGTGCTGGGCGCGGCGGTCGGCCTGTACGCGAGCGGCGCGATCACGCTGGGCACGGCGTTCCTGCTCTACCAGTACATGACGCTGGTGGAGGAACCCATCGACCAGCTCACGCAGCAGCTGCAGGACCTGCAGAAGGCCGGGGCGAGCCTGGGGCGCGTGTCGGAACTGCTCGCGCTGCGCAGCGCCGTCCGCGGCGGGACCACCTCCCTCCCGGCGGGACCGCTGCCGCTGGCGTTCCGGGACGTGACGTTCAGCTACGCCCCCGAGGACGCGGCGGCGCGCGGCGTGCTGCGCGGCGTGACCTTCGACCTGCCCGCCGGGCAGACCGTGGGCCTGCTGGGCCGCACCGGCAGCGGCAAGACCACCCTGACCCGCCTGATCTCGCGCCTGTACGACGCGACGCAGGGCGAGATCCTGCTGGGCGGCGTGAACGTGCAGGCCACGCCCCTGCACGACCTGCGCTCCCGCGTGGCGGTCGTCACGCAGGACGTGCAGCTGTTCCAGGCGAGCGTCCGGGACAACCTCAGCTTCTTCGACCCGCACGTCACCGATGCGCAGGTGGAGGCCGCGCTGCACGAGGTCGGCCTGAGTGCCTGGCTGGCCCGCCTGCCCGAGGGCGTGCGGACGCCGCTGCCCACTGGGAGCCTGTCCGCCGGGGAGGCGCAACTCCTGGCGTTCGCGCGCGTGATGCTGCGCGACCCGAGCCTGATCATCCTGGATGAACCCAGCAGCCGCCTCGACCCCGCCACCGAGGCCCTGCTGACCGCCGCGATGACCCGCCTGCTGTCGGGCCGCACCGCGATCATCATCGCGCACCGCCTCGACACCGTCGCCCGCGCCGACCGGATCCTGGTCCTCGGGGACGGCGAGGTGCTGGAGGACGGCCGCCGCGAGGACCTCGCCCGCGACCCCCGCAGTCACTACGCGGCCCTGCTGCGCGCCGGACAGCTGAACGAACACGAAGGAGTGCTGGCGTGAGGCGGGGAGTAGGGAGTGGGAAGTGGGCAGTGGAACCACCTCACACGCCTCTCTTCGTTCCACTCACCACTGTCCACTCACCACTTTCTGGAGTCCGACTATGACCACCTCTCCCCTCCCCCAGCCGCCCGTGCCTGTGAAGGAGCGGACGTTCGCGCTGTCGAAGGAACTGTTCCGCTACAAGCCGGGTCTGTTCGCGTTCAACCTGTTCATGTGGAGCATGGTGCACGCCAGCCCCGCCCTGCTGACCCTGGCGGTCAGTGGCGTGTTCCGCGCGCTGGAGCAGGCGGACGGCCTGAAGACCGGCGGGCAGCCCTTAGGCCCGGCGATTGCCGCGGCGTGGGTGTCGGTGGCGTGGTTCGCGTTCGTGCGCCTGAGCCGCTTCGGGATCTTCTACGGCGCGTTCCGCGCGTGGATCGAGCTGTGGTACACCCTGGACGCCCTGGTGCGCCGCAACCTCCTGAACTACCTGCTGACCGCCCGCCGCTCCCGGCGCCTGCCCGACACGCCCGCCGAGGCGGTCAGCCGCTTCCGGGACGACGTGGACGACGTCGCCGGGTACACGGAAGTGTGGGTGGACGGCGCGGGCTTCGTCCTGTACTCGGTGGTGGCGATCACGCTGATGGCGCGCGTGGACCCGCTGATCACGGCGCTGGTGTGCACGCCGCTGCTGCTGATGGTGGTGTTCGTGCAGCGCCTGTCCCCCACCATCCGCGCGTACCGCCGCCGCATGCGCGAAGCGACCGCCCGCGTCACGGACTTCATCGGTGAGACCTTCGGGGCCGTGAGCGCCGTGAAACTCGCCGCGCGCGAGAACGGCATGGTCACGCACCTGCGCGCTCTGGGTGAGACCCGCCGCCACGCCGCCCTGCGGGACGTGCTGCTGACCGAACTGATCCGGGGCGTGAACACGAACATGGTGAACCTCGCCGTGGGGCTCGTGCTGCTGCTCGGCGCGAACAAGGTCCGCGGCGGGACGCTGGACGTCGCGGACTTCGTGCTGTTCATCGGGCTACTGCCCCGCCTGACCGGCAGCATGGGCTTCTTCGGGGACGCCATCGCCCGTCACCGACGCACGGGCGTCAGCTACGACCGCATGACCCGCCTGCTGCAGGACGCGCCGGACACCACCATCGTCGAGCACCACGACGCCTACCTGAACCGCGAGGCGCCCGCCGCGCCCCCCGCCCCCGCCGCCATCCCCCTGCGCGAGTTGCGCGTGGACCGCCTGACTGCCCTGCACCCCAGCGGCCTGGGCGTGAGTGAGGCGAGCTTCAGCGTGGGGCGTGGCGAGTTCGTGGTGGTCACCGGCCGCATCGGCAGCGGCAAGAGCACCCTGCTGCGCGCCGTGCTGGGCCTGATCCCCACCCAGTCCGGCACCGTCGCCTGGAACGGCGAGATCCAGGACGACCCCGCCTCGTTCCTCGTCCCGCCCCGCAGCGCGTACACCGCGCAACTCCCGAACCTCTTCAGCGACACCCTGCGCGAGAACATCACCAGCGGCGCGAATGAAGCCCACCTGAACCGCGCCGTGCAGCTCGCCGTGCTCGAACCCGACCTTCACGCCCTCAGCGGCGGCCTCGACACCCCCGTCGGCGCGCGCGGCGTGAAACTCAGCGGCGGGCAGATCCAGCGCGCCGCCGTCGCCCGCATGCTCGCCCGCCCCGCCGACCTCCTCGTGTTCGACGACGTCAGCAGCGCCCTGGACGCCCGCACCGAGGCGCAACTCTGGCAGGGCCTCGCCCAGACCGACGCCACCTGCCTCGTCGTCAGCCACCGCCGCGCCGCCCTCCTGCGCGCCGACCGCATCCTCCTGATGGAAGGCGGTCGCATCACCGACGAGGGTACCCTGCCGGACCTGCTGGAACGCAGCGACGAGATGCGCGCCCTCTGGGCCGAACAGGACGCGTAACCGTACAACGAGAACAGGGGGTGTCCGCTCAGCCGACGCCTCCTGTCTCCATGCCCGCTCAGCGGTCTGTGGTGATGGTGTACGTGCCGTCGCCGCTGCCCTGGACGGTGACGGTGCCCTGGCGGTCGGTGCGGTACACGCGCGCTCCGGCCTGCTTGTAGAGGTTCAGGGCGGTTTTCGTGGGGTGCCCGTAGGTGTTGGAGGCGCCGACGCTGATGACGACGTTCTCGGGGCGGACGTACGCGAGCCAGGCGGCGCTGTCGCCGTTCGCGGCGCCGTGGTGGATGCTCTTGTACACCTGGAAGGGGCCCCTGAGATCGTCGCGTTCCTGCGCGAGCCAGCCTTCGGTTTCCGGGGTTTCGCTGTCGCCGGTCATCAGGGCGCGGAAGGTGCCGAACTGCAGGGCGACGCCGACGCTGTTCTCGTTCTGCCCGTCGCCCATGCCGGGGGGTGGGGCGATCACGCGGAGTTTGACGCTGCCGAGGTTCACGGTCTGGTTGCTGGCTTTCGTGAAGGTGCTCCCGGCGTCCTGAAGGTTCTTCACGAGGCGGTCCCAGGTCTGGGTGGTGCCGCCCAGGCCGTTGTTGATGAACACGCGTGGTTTCAGGGTGGCGGCGGGGACGAGGCCCGCGATGTGGTCGGCGTCGGCGTGCGAGGCGATCATCAGGTCGAGCTTGTCGAGGTTCAGGTCGCGGATGTAGTCGCGCATGCGGTCGCTGCTGCGGCCCCCGTCGATCAGGGCGGTCTTGCCTTCGGGGCTCTGGATGAGGATGGCGTCGCCCTGCCCGATGTCGAGGAAGCGGATGGTGACCTGACCGGCGGGGCCGCCGGTGGGTTTCGTGTCGCCCTGGCCGCCCTGTTTCATCCAGCCGCACGCGGCGAGGCTGGCGGTGCCGATCAGCACGAGGACGCCCAGCAGGTCCGAGGGACTGGGGCCCTTCCGGTCGGGCGTTTTGCCCTTTGTGCGATTGCGGGGTGGGGGTTTCGCCCCGGCGTTCGCGGTGGCTTTCGGTAGGGCTTTCGGGGTGGCGGGCGCGGCGGGGTCGGTCCGCGTGTCGGCCTTCTTCGCGCCGGGCTTCTTCGGGCTGGGCTTTCCGGGGGCGGTCTTCTTCGCCCGGTCGGATGCGGCGGGTTTCTTCGGGCCGGTCACAGGTCGATCTCTCCCTGTTCGTTGGTGGGCGGGGCCTGACGGGCGTTCAGGGCGTCCAGCTTCGCCTGCGCGTGCTCGCGCCGCTCCTGCGTCTCCTGGGGCAGCGCGCGGAAGATCACGCCGTCCGGGCCGTCCTGCACGGCCAGCAGGTCTCCCTCGCGCACACCGTCCGGGAGGTGATGGGCGGGGACGTCCACGGTCTCCCCGTCGGGGCGTTCAAGTCGCGCGACCGGCCCGCGCGGGGTGTCCTCGATGGCGTCCACCGTCCAGCGTTCCGGCCAGTGGTCCGGCCGGGCCCCCTGTTCTGTCTCGGGACGAAGTTCTTCGCTGCTCATGTCCTCAGCGTAGCGCGTGGCTGGGGGGTCAGGGTCGGTCATGACGTCTCCTCCGGGAACATGATCAGGTGCGCGCGGGCACGTTTCGCGGCGTACATGTGCCGGTCCGCGCGGCGCATCCAGTCCATCAGCGACTCGTCGGCGCGGCGCCCGGCCAGCCCCACGTTCACGAACGGCACGTCCGGCAGGTCCCGCGCCGACAGGCCCTCCAGTCCCGCCCGCAGCAGCGCCGCGGCCCGCTCCGGCCCGGCAGGCAGCAGCAGCGCGAATTCATCCCCACCCAGCCGGAACGCCTCCCCGCGCGTGGCGGTCAGGTCCAGCAGCGCCTCCCCGATGCCGCGCAGCACCGCGTCACCCGCCGCGTGCCCCAGGCGGTCGTTCACGCGTTTGAAATCCTGCACGTCCAGCACCGCGAGCGTCCACTCGCCGGCCGTCCGGCGCGCCTCCTCGCCCCGCAGCGCGAACTGCCGGCGGTTCAGCAGCCCGGTCAGCGGATCGGTGTTCGCCTCGCGGGCCAGCCGCTCGTGCAGCGCGGCGTTCTCCAGCACGATGCCCAGCTGCACGCCCAGCAGGTTCAGGAACTCCAGGTCCTCGGGCGTGAAGGCGTCCCGCTCGTAGCTCTGCACGGACAGCACGCCCAGCACCTCCCCCCCGGCGCGCAGCGCCACGCCCATCCAGGACAGGGTGTGCGGCAGGTCCGCGCGGTAATGCACGCGCACGACCGTCAGCCCCTCGCGTTCCAGGTAGGTGGGCAGGTCGTTCTCCAGCGTCACGCGGCCCGTCACGACCCGTTCCAGCAGCCCGTCCGGGCGCGGCCCGATCCACTGCTCGCTGATCACGTCGATCTCCAGGGTCTGCACCGACCAGCCGCCGCCCGGCGTGGGCCGCGCCAGGACGGTCACGGGGGACGCGAACAGCGCCTGCACCTGCTGGTGCATGCTGCGCAGCAGGTCCTCGGTCCGGGCGGTCCGGGACAGCGCGGCGATCACCTGCACCAGCGAGCGGTAACGGGCGATCTGCCGGGTGGAATCGGTGTCGAGGGGGTTCACCTTCCGGAAATTGTGTCATATCCGATCTTTCGTGATCGTCACATCCGCCCAGGCGCCGAAGTGAGGATCGGGGACATTCCCGCGCGGGGGCCGGGCGTATCCTGCCGGTATGAACTGGCTCTCCGACCCGGCGCTCGCGCCCATCGTCCAGAAGGTGGAAGCGGGCCAGCGCCTGAACTTCGAAGAGGGGATGCAGCTGTTCAGGACACGGGACCTGAACACCCTGATGCGCCTCGCGAACCTCCGCAAGACGGCGCTGCACGGCGACAAGGTGTACTTCGTGCACTCCATGCGACTGGAGTTCACGAACATCTGCTACGTGGGCTGCACGTTCTGCGCGTTCGCCGCGCACAAGAACGAGGCCCGCGCCTGGGACTACAGCCCCGAGGAAGTCACGCGGCAGGTGGGCCGCCGCTACGTGCCCGGCATCACCGAACTGCACATGAGCAGCGGGCACCACCCGAACCACAAGTGGGAGTACTACCCCGCCATGGTCCGCGCGCTGCGCGAGGCGTACCCGGACCTGCAGGTGAAGGCCTTCACCGCCGCCGAGATCGAGCACCTGAGCAAGATCAGCAAGAAACCCACCCTGGAGGTGCTGCGCGAACTCCAGGCGGCAGGGCTGAGCGCCATGCCGGGCGGCGGCGCCGAGATCTTCGCCGACCGCGTGCGCAAGCAGGTCGCGAAGAACAAGGTCAAGGCCGAGAAGTGGCTGCAGATCCACAGCGAGGCCCACAGCCTGGGCATGCGCACGAACGCCACCATGCTCTACGGGCACATCGAGACGCTGGAAGAACGGCTGGATCACATGCACCGCCTGCGCGACCTGCAGGACGACTCCCTGGCCCGCCACGGCGGCGGCTTCCACGCGTTCATCCCACTGGCATTCCAGCCGCTCGGCAACACCCTGGCGCAGAACCTCGGGAAGACCGAGTACACCACCGGCCTGGACGACCTGCGCAACCTCGCCGTGGCGCGCATCTACCTCGATAACTTCCCGCACATCAAGGGCTACTGGGTGATGATCGGCTCTGAACTCACGCAGGTGAGCCTCGACTGGGGCGTGTCCGACATCGACGGCACCATCCAGGAGGAACACATCGCACACGCCGCCGGAGCGACCAGCCCCATGAAACTCAGCGAGCAGGGCATGATCCGCATGATCCAGCACGCCGGACGCCTCCCCGTCCTGCGCGACGCGTACTACAACGAACTCGCCACGTTCCCCGCGCAGAGTGAGGCCGCCGACTGACATGCCCACCCTGGACGCCCTGCTGGCCCTGGACGACCGCTGGAACGCCGCGTACCACCACGGCGACCCAGGTGCCCTGGAAGGCGTCCTGGCCGCCGACTGGCTGGGCTTCCTCCCCGACGGAAGGAGCATCGGCCGCGCCGACCTGATCACGCACTTCCCCACTGACCCGGCCCCCACCCTGATGATCGAACGGCACGCCGCCCGCATCCACGGCCACACGGGCATCACCCGCCTGACCCTCTACGAAGGGCCTCAGCGCATCCAGTCCGTCCTGCGCGTCTACACCCAGATCGAAGGACGCTGGCAGGCGATCAGCGCGCAGGTCGTCCCGTGACGGACTACGAGACCATTCTGGACACGGGTCAGGACGCCTCGCTCGTCGTGGAGGGCGTGATCGACCACGTGCTCCCCTACCCACAGGACGCCGATCCGGCCACCTCTCCCTACTGGACCGTCCTGTTCCGGCGGGGCGTTCAGGCCCGCCCCGACAGCGCGGAGCAGGGGGAACTGATCCTCAGCCGCGCCACGCATCAGGCCATCGACTGGTCGCGAGGCTTCAAGTTCCTGCGCCTCTCCTGCCAGGAGTGGCCCGCACCCGATCCGCTCAGCGGACGTCACACGCTGGGCGAACCGCAGCTGGGTCGGCTGGAACTCGGCCTGGGCGACGTGTGGCATGCCTTCTACCGCTCGGGTGCGCCCGTGACGACGTGGGTGGAGGGTGTGGCGCAGGAGTACGCCTGGAATTACCGCGACCGGGTAGAGGACCTGAACATCGTGAACGACACCCAGGTGTACCTGTACGGCCAGACGAACCACGAGAGCTACCCCCAGGACCCGCGGATTCCGGATCTGAGGAGTCTGGAAGGCCGCACCGTGCGTTTCGGATTCAGTCAGCCGCCCGTTCCCTCCGAGTATCCCGTCCGGGACGCCGGTCACCGCGCCGCCCTGATCGCCGGAGAGGTCGCGCAGGTGGACTGGGGAACGCCCGACCCGTACCGGGCCGGTTGGATTCATTTCACGAATGTCGCGCCCATCCTGGATTCGCTGGTGCTGCCGCCGGGCGTGACGGCGATCACGGGCGTGCCGACGCAGATGAACGCGGCGCTGCTGTCGGGTCAGGTGGATATCGCGAACATCAGCGCGGTGGAGTTCATCCGGAACGCGGACGTGCTGGAGGCCCTGCCGGATTTCAGCGTGGCGGTGCTGGGGCCGGTGTACTCCGTGAACCTGTTCCACACGCGTCCGCTGGAGGACCTGCGGCGGGTGGCACTGACGGCGCAGTCGGCGATGAGCGTGGCGCTGCTGGAGGTGCTGCTGCGCGAACGCGGCCTGAACCCGACGCTGGAACGCGCCGAGGGCGAGGCGGAAACCCTCCTGGCGCAGGGGTTCGACGGGGTGCTGCGGATCGGGGACAGCGCCCTGCGCGAGTGGTACGGCGTGGTCGGCCCACTGACGCCCGAGACGACCATGACCGGCCTCCCGCACGCCGCGCGCGGCATCACCGTCACGGACCTGGCAGAGGAGTGGTTCCGCCTGACCGGGCACCCGTTCACGTTCGCGGTGTGGGCGTACCGCAAGCACAACCCACCCCCAAGCGAACTCGTACAGGCCATGCGCGAAGCGCGCCGCGAAGGGATCGGGCACCTTGCCGCCGTCGCACAGAGGCACGCGCGGAAACTGGGCCTGCCGGAACGCGTCGTGCAGCACTACCTGTGGAACTTCCGCTACCACCTCGAAGCGCCCGACCGCCTGGGCCTGCACGAGTTCGCCGCGAAAGCCGTCCCCGGCCACGCCCCACTGACCTTCGGCCCCCGCCCCGGCGAGGAACGCACGCGGAGCGCAGCGGACTGAAGGGGCAGTGGGTTGTAGGAAGTGGGAAGTGGGGCGGGGCTCTGGGCTGTGAGGGACACCGGGACGGGTGCGGCCCGTCCACCCCCACCCGGCCTCCCCCCTCAAGGGGGAGGAGAAAGAGCAAAAAGAGAAAAAGTCGATCAGCGGTGCGAAGCGTCCCCTCTACCAACTGACCGCTGACTGCCACCGGCCGTCGTGCGCGCAGCGCGCGGGCCTTGCGGGGGGCGGCAGGATGGCGTCGAAGCCGGACACGTCGGCGCCCGACACCAACACGCCACCCCAGTAAAAACTCTTGCCCAGTGCCAACGTAAGCTCCCCCTGCCCCTCTGGGGTAGGGGGCTGGGGGGTGGGGCAGCCCGCCGCAGGCGCCCACCTTCCAGCGAGCACCACCCACCTTGCTTAATCACAGCAAATCCATTTACCATAGAAAGCAGATGCCCCTGACCGACACCGAATCCGCCCTCCTCGCCCTGATCCGCGAGACGCCCCTGGCCACGCCGGAGGAACTGGCGCGCCGCCTGGGGTCCACGCGGGCGTCCGTGAACGTGCACGTGAGCAATCTGGTGAAGAAGGGCGCACTGCTGGGCCGGGGCTACCTGCTGCCCGAGGCGGGCGGGCCGGGCCGCGTGGTGGTGGTGGGCGGCGCGAACGTGGATGTGAAGGCGCGAACCATCCAGACAGCCGTGCCGGGGACGAGTAATCCGGGCGTGTCGGCGCAGGCGCCGGGGGGTGTGGCGCGGAATGTCGCGGAGAATCTGGCGCGGCTGGGCGTGCCCGCGTCGCTGCTGAGTGTGGTGGGCCGGGACGCGCTGGGCGACTGGTTGCTGCGGGAGACGGAGGCGGCGGGCGTGGATGTGCGGGCGGTGCTGCGCGCGCCGGACGTGACGACGGGGACGTACACGGCGGTGCTGGACGCGAGTGGGGAGCTGCTGGTGGCGGTGGCGGCGATGGCGGCGGTGGAGGCCCTGACCCCGGCGGCGTTGCAGGAGCGGCGTGGGGTGCTGCGGGGCGCGGCGTGGGTGGTGGCGGACGGGAACCTGCCGGAGGGGTCGCTCTCTCACTTGCTGTCCCTGGCGGCGGAGGCGGGGGTACCGGTGGTGTTCGAGCCGGTGAGCGTGCCGAAGGCGGCGCGGTTGCGGTCGTCGCTGGCGGCGGGGCTGGTGCCGCAGGTGGTGACGCCGAACGTGCCGGAACTGGGGGCGCTGCTGGGCCGGGATGTGCCGGACGAGCCGGGGGTGCTGCGCGGGGCGGCGGCCGAGTTGCACGCGCAGGGGGTGCGGCTGGTGTGGGTGCGCCGGGGCGCGGCGGGCAGCCTGCTGTCCACGCCGGAGGGCGTCACCGAACTGGCGGCCCTGCCCGCCGAGGTGCGGGACGTGACCGGCGCGGGCGACGCGATGCTCGCGGCGTTCCTGGCGGCGCTCGCGTCGGGCCTGCCACCCGCTGAGGCGGCGCGGCACGGGCACGCGGCGGCGGCGATCACGGTCGAGAGCGACCATGCGGTCTCCCCCACCCTCACCCCGGCGGCCATCCAGGCGCGCCTGACGGGGGCCGCCACGACCGGTTAGCCGCACCGTCCCTCCTCCGTTTCATCCTCTCACCACTCATCATTCCGGGCTGACTGCCCCAGCGAGGTTTCCCATGACTCACGACATCAACCCAACCGTTGCCACCTACCTGGACATTCACCCCGAAGTGGCCGCCGCGCTGGCCGAGGGCCGCGCGGTGGTCGCGCTGGAGAGCACGATCATCAGTCACGGCATGCCGTTCCCGCAGAACGTGGAGATGGCGCGCGGCGTGGAGGACGTCGTGCGCGCGCACGGCGCGGTGCCCGCGACCATCGCGGTGCTGGGTGGCCGCCTGAAGGTGGGCCTCACGCCCGAGGAACTGCACCTCCTGGCGACCGACAAGGGCGTGGAGAAGATCAGCACGCGTGACCTGCCGGTGACGGTGGCGCTCGGGAAGCACGGCGCGACGACGGTGGCGAGCACCATGCGCGTGGCGGCGCTGGCGGGCATCCGCGTGTTCGCCACGGGCGGCACCGGGGGCGTCCACCGCGGCGCGGAGCGCAGCATGGACGTCAGCGCGGATCTGCTGGAGCTGGCGCAGACGGACGTGTGCGTGGTCAGCGCTGGCGTGAAGAGCATCCTGGACATCGGCCTGACGCTGGAGGTCCTCGAAACGCACGGCATTCCGGCGCTGACGCTGGGCAGCGAGGAGTTCCCGGCGTTCTACTCCCGCCAGAGCGGCTTCAAGGCTCCCCTGACGGTCGCCACGCCCGACGAGGCCGCGCGGGTCCTGAAGGCGAAGTGGGATCTGGGCGTGTCGGGCGGCGTGATGCTCGCCAACCCCATCCCCGAGAACGCCGAGATTCCCGCCGAACAGATCACCCCGCAGATCGAGCAGGCGCTGCGTGACATGGACGCCCTGGGCCTGACCGGGAAGGACACCACCCCGTACCTGCTGGGCCGCATGGTCGAGATCACCGGCGGCCGCAGCCTGCAGGCGAACATCGCCCTCGTACGCCACAACGCCATGGTGGCCGCGCAGGTGGCCGTCGCGTACGCACAGCTGGGTTAATGGTTGAAAGTTGATGGTTGATGGACGGGGCGTTCCCCACTCCATCAACCATCAACTTTTCACTATCAACTCTACGCGGGCTGTGCGCTGCCCAGCTTGCGTCCTTCGCCGTGTTCTTCGGCCTGGACGTCGGCGGTGGCGGGGGGGAGTTGTTCGCCGTTGAGGACGCGGGTGAGGCGGTTCATGTCGAGTGCTTTCTCGCTGCGGGCGACGACGAGGGTGGCGACGCCGTTGCCGATGATGTTGGTGATGGCGCGGCCTTCGCTCATGAAGCGGTCGATGCCGAGGATCAGGGCGAGGCCCGCGACGGGGACGGTGCCGAGGGCGGCGAGGGTGCCTGCGAGGACGACGAAGCCGCTGCCGGTGACGCCCGCGGCGCCCTTGCTGGTGAGCAGGAGGATGCCGAGCAGGGCGACTTCCTGCGCGAAAGACAGGTTGGTGTTGGTGGCCTGGGCGATGAACACGGCGGCCATGGTCAGGTAGATGCTGGTGCCGTCGAGGTTGAAGGAGTACCCGGTGGGGACGACGAGGCCGACGACGCTCTTGTTCGCTCCGGCGTGTTCGAGTTTGGCCATGAGGCGCGGCAGGGCGCTCTCGCTGGAGCTGGTGCCGAGCACGAGCAGCAGTTCTTCCCGGATGTAGCGCAGGAACTTCACGAGGCTGAATCCGGCCAGTTTGGCGATGATGTTCAGCAGGACGAACACGAACAGGGCGCAGGTGACGTAGAAGGTGCCCATCAGGTACGCGAGCTGCTGGAGGCTGCCGACGCCGTACTTGCCGATGGTGAAGGCCATCGCGCCGAACGCGCCGATCGGGGCGAGTTTCATGATGAAGCCCAGGATCTGGAACACCATGACGCTGACCGCGTCGATGCCTTTCAGGACGCGCTGGCCCAGGTCGCCCATGCGGATCAGGGCGAAGCCGCTGAGCAGCGCGATGAGCAGCACCTGCAGCAGGTCCCCCTCGGTGAAGGCGCTGACGAAGGTGGTGGGAATGACGTGCAGGATGAAGTCCGCGACGGTCTGCTCGCCGGCGGCGTCGGTGTACTTGGTGATGGCGCTGGTGTCCAGCGTGGCGGGGTTGATGTTCATGCCGCGTCCGGGGCCGACGAGGTTCACGACGACCAGCCCGATCAGCAGGGCGGCGGTGGTGACGACCTCGAAGTACAGCAGGGCCTTGCCGCCGACGCGGCCGATCTTCTTGGTGTCGCGCATGCTGGCGACGCCGCTGACGACGGTGCAGAAGATGATGGGGCCGATGACGACCTTGATCAGTTTGATGAAGCCGTCCCCGAGGGGTTTGAGCCCTTCCCCGACGGTGGGGAAGAAGTGGCCGACGAGCACGCCGATCACGATGGCGATCAGCACCTGCGCGTAGAGACTGCGGAACAGTTTGGGCATGAGGTGTCCTCCGGTGCGCCGACGGTGGGCGCGGATTGGGGGGGCGCGGGGGCGTGCGCCGTGGGGGGTGAGCCTGCGCGGGTGCAGGACCGGGTGGGGGTTGTGGTGCCGCCCAGCATGCGCGCGGCGCGGGACGCCTGTCCCCGGCAGTGCGCGGCGGCGACCGGGTGGGGTGGGGCTGGAGGCCGTCCTGCCGGGCGCGCAGCCCCTGCCTGGGTGGGGTGGGGATTCGTACACCCGGTGAACACAAGGGCCGTGGAGGGTGGTTCATCAATGGTGCGGACAGGTTCATCACTTCAGGGCAGACCAGCGAGAAATACGCAGTGTTGACCCCTCCCCCTTGAGGGGGGAGGCCGGGAGGGGGTGAGCAGGAATGGCGTTACAGAAGACGTTTCAATCGGAGTCCGTATCAGGGGTGGGGGTGGGGCCTACACTGCGGTCACCGTGCCCTCCCGCCTGCCTGCCCCGTCCCGCGTGCCGCCGCTGGCGCGTGAGGTGGCGCTGCCGCACACGCCGCGCCTGCTGCGGGTCGGGCCGAGGTTGTTCCTGACGACGCTGGGCGCGTTCCTGCTGCTGGGCCTGCCGGTGGCGGGGCTGGTCAGTCAGGGCGTGTCGGGCGGCATTCACCGCTCGTTCGCGGAGCGGTCCCTGCGCGAGTCGCGGCTGGTGGCGACCCTCCCGCCGGTCGTGGCGGCCCTGTCGGGGAACGCGGCCGAGCGGGCGAACCTGAACGCCCTGATGAACCGCTACCGGGATCAGCTGGGCGCGGATTACGTGGTGGTCACCGACCGGGACGCGCGGCGGCTGACGCACCCGAACGCGGCGCAGGTGGGGCAGCGCATGCAGGGCGGGGACTTCACGGCGTTCCTGCGGGGCCGGAGCATCACGGAGACGGTGCAGGGCACGCTGGGCCGCTCGGTGCGATCGAAGATACCCATCGTGGACGGTGCGGGGCGGGTGCTGGGCCTGGCGAGCGTGGGCTTCCTGCTGCCCCGGTTGCGGGACGTGTTTCTGGAGGTGCTGCGCGCGGGACTCCCGTGGTACCTGCTGGCGCTGGGGCTGGCTCTGGCGCTGGCGCTGGGGGTGGCGCGGCGCGTGAAGACCGAGATGCTGGGTCTGGAACCCGAGCAGATCGCCGGGGGCCTGCGGCAGTACCGGGCGGTGCTGAACACCCTGGAGGAAGGGGTGCTGGTGGCCCGCGCGGGGCAGGTGTTCGTGATGAACCCCCAGGCCCGCGCGCTGCTGGGCACCCCGGACGCCGCGCTGCCGCTGCCGTGGCCGCCGGGCCTCCCGCTGCCCGTGCCGGGGGCGGGGCCGCTCACGGCGGAGGTCGGGGGCCGCCCGGTGCTGCTGGCCGCGCAGGAGGCCGGAGAGGGCGCGGTGGTGGTCACGCTGCGGGACCTGGCGCGGGTGCGGGCGCTGGCGGACGAGTTGACGCAGTCGCAGCGTTACGCGGAGCTGTTGCGGGCGCAGACGCACGAGTTCACGAACCGCCTGCACACCCTGGCGGGCCTGCTGCACCTGGGCGAGACGCGCGAGGCCCTGGCCCTGATCCACGCGCAGTCCGCGCGGCACGAGGCGCACCTGCAGGCGGTGGGGGCGCTGCGGCACGTGCGGCTCTCGGCGCTGCTGCTGGGCAAGTTCGACCGCGCGGCGGAACGGGGCGTGACCCTCACCCTCGATCCGCTGTCGGCGCTGCCGGGCACGCTGCCGCCGGGGGTGCTGGACCTGCTGGAACTCGCGGCGGGGAACCTGATCGAGAACGCGCTGGAGGCGGCGAGCGGCCCGCCGGACGCCGAGGTGCGGGTGCTGATCGCCACCGACCCGGAAGGCCTGATCCTGGAGGTGCGCGACACGGGCGATGGCGTGCCCCCGGCGCTGGCGGACACCCTGACGGTGCGGGGCGTGAGCAGCAAGGGCGCGGGGCGCGGCGTGGGGCTGGCGCTGGTGTCAGACCGGGCGCAGGCGCTCGGCGCGGCCCTCTCGCACGACCGCGTGCAGGCGGACGGGCGGGACTGGACGCGCTTCACGCTGGACGTGCCCCTCCCCGAGGCCGAAGAATGAGCGGTGTGACCTCTCCCCCACCCCTGCGCGTGCTGATCGTCGAGGACGACCCGCAGATCGCGGCGCTGCACTGGCGGCTGCTGGAGCGCGCCGGGGGCTTCACGGTGCTGGGGCAGGCGGAGTCGCTGCGGGTGGCGCGGGCCATGCTGCGGACCCTGCACCCGGACCTGCTGCTGCTGGACGTGCACCTGCCCGACGGGCGCGGCCTGGACCTGCTGCGCGAGGCGCGCATGAGTGGCGCGCGGGTGGACGCGATCCTGGTCACGGCCGCCAGCGACGCGCCCAGCGTGCAGGACGCGCTGCTGCACGGCGCGGCGGATTACCTCGTGAAACCCGTGACGCCGGGGCGTTTCACGCTGGCGCTGGATCGCGCCCGGGAGCGTGCGGCGCTGTGGGCGCAGGGGGACGTGCGCCAGGGCCACCTGGACGCCCTGTTCGCCCCACCGGCCGCCCCGGACGCCTCGGGGCTGGACGGGGACACGCTGCGCCGCGTGCGCGCCGCCCTGCGCGACCTGGGCGAGGCGAGCGCCGCCGAGCTGGGCACCCGCGTGGGCCTGTCACGCGTGACCGCGTGGCGGTACCTCGAACACCTCGTCGAGACCGGCGAGGCGAGCGTGGGCACCGACGCCCGCACCGGGGGCCGCCCAGCGAAACGCTACCGGCGGGGGTGAGGATGGGTGATGGTCGATGGGTGATAGACCAGCTCTGGCCTCCGCTTCAGCAGAAGCTTCCATCAACCATCAACCGTTCACCATCTCCCCCCTCTGTCCCTGAGCGGGGAACGCGTCACGCTGGGCTTTTCGGGGCGGTGGTACGCTGCGAGACGCTATGGATTCTTACGACGTTCTGGTGATTGGTGGCGGCCCCGCGGGGTACGTGGCGGCGATTCGCGCGGCGCAGCTGGGCTTCAAGACGGCCTGCGTGGACGCCTTCGAGCGGAATGGCAAGGCGTCCCTGGGGGGCACCTGCCTGAACGTGGGCTGCATTCCCAGCAAGGCGATGCTGGACAGCAGCGAGAAGTTCGAGATGCTCCAGCATGACTTCGCCGAGCACGGCATCAACGTGCAGGGCGCGTCCGTGGACGTCGCGCAGATGCTGAAGCGTCAGAGCGGCGTGGTGGACAAGCTGACGGGCGGCGTGGCGTTCCTGTTCCGCAAGAACAAGATCACCAGCATTCACGGCCTGGGCCGCCTCGTGCGCCAGGACGGCGACGGGTGGATCGTGGACGCGGCGGGCACCGAGGTGAAGGCGAAGCACGTGATCGTCGCGACCGGCAGCAGCCCCCGCGCGCTGCCCCTGGCCCCCTTCGGTGGGCACGTCGTGGAGAACAGCGGCGCGCTGAGCTTCACGGAAGTGCCCGGCAAGCTGGGTGTGATCGGCGCGGGCGTGATCGGCCTGGAACTGGGCAGCGTGTGGCGCCGCCTGGGCGCCCAGGTGACGGTGCTGGAGGCCCTGCCGGGCTTCCTGATGGCTGCCGACGACGCGATTGCCAAGGAGGGCCTGAAGCTGTTCCAGAAGCAGGGCCTGGACTTCCACTTCGGCGTGAACATCACCGCCGTCGAGCAGGACGAGACCGGCGTCAGCGTCACCTACACCGAGAAGGATCAGGCGGTCACGGCGCGCTTCGACAAGCTGATCGTGTCCATCGGCCGCGTGCCCCACACCCAGGGCCTCGGGGCCGACGCGGTGGGTCTCGCGCTGGACGAGCGCGGCTTCGTGAAGGTCGATCACCACTACCGCACGAACCTCCCCGGCGTGTACGCCATCGGCGACGTGATCGGCGGCGCCATGCTCGCCCACAAGGCCGAGGAAGAGGGCGTGGCCCTCGCCGAGATGCTGGCCGGGCAGGCCGGGCACGTGAACTACGACGTGATCCCCTGGGTGATCTACACCAGCCCCGAGATCGCCTGGGCCGGCCTGACCGAGAAGCAGGCGAAAGAGAAGGGCCTGAGCATCAAGACCGGGCAGTTCCCGTTCAGCGCGAACGGGCGCGCCCTGGGCCACGGCGACACGCGCGGCTTCGTGAAGATCATCGCCGACGCGCAGACGGACAGGCTGCTGGGCGTGCACATGATCGGTGGTGGCGTCAGCGAACTGATCGGCGAGGTCGTGGCGATCATGGAGTTCGGCGGCAGCAGCGAGGACCTCGCCCGTACCGTCCACGCCCACCCCACCCTGTCTGAAGTCGTCAAGGAGGCCGCCCTGGCCACCGACAAACGCGCGCTGCACATGTAAAAACCGCACTCCGGGCGGGGCGTGACCACCGCGGTCCGCCCCGCCCCTGCCATGCCACGCACGGCACCCGCACACACCGCTTGACGAAATCACGGAAAGCCTGTATCTTTCTGTGCGTGCCGGAAACGGCGCCCCTTGAAAGGCAGGAAGCGAAGGCGCAAGCCGACGACAACTGAAGTGGTGTGGCCCCATCGTCTAACGGTTAGGACACTACCCTTTCAAGGTAGCGATACGGGTTCGAATCCCGTTGGGGTCACCACGAACGCTCGCCTCTGCACCCGCAGAGGCGAGCGCTTTTTGCATACCAATCGCTTTTTACATACCCCGGGGCCTGACGCCGCGGGGGCCGATGTATGGACCCGGCCCAGATATGAGAAACGCCTCAAGGAAAAATGAGCCAGTGATAGGCTGAGCACAATTCCCGGCTCACGCCCCCGCGCTATAGCTCTCATGGGGACATGCAGCCCACACCACACCCGAGGCACACATGACTGACACACAAACCCGGCCCGCCCTGGAAGACCGCATCCTCAGCCGCGAGGCACGCATCGGCGTGATCGGCCTCGGCTACGTGGGCCTGCCGTTCCTCGTCGAGAAGGCCAAGGTCGGCTTCCACGTCACCGGTTTCGACCGCAGCGCCGCCCGCGCCGAGCAGGTCCGCACCGGGCAGAACTACATCAGCGACGTCAAGGACGAGGAACTGCGCGACGTCGTCCAGCGCGGACTGGTCGACGCCACCACCGACATGACCCGCCTCGCCGACATGGACGTCCTCGTCATCTGCGTCCCCACCCCCCTCGACCAGAACCTCTCCCCCGACCTCAGCTACGTCCGCAGCGTCACCGAACAGATCGCCGCGCACCTGCGCCCCGGACAGCTGATCAGCCTGGAAAGCACCACCTACCCCGGCACCACCGAAGAAATCATGAAACCCATCCTGGAACGCAGTGGGCTCAGAGCCGGACAGGACTTCTACCTGGCGCACTCCCCCGAACGCGTCGACCCGGGCAACAAACGCTACAGCACCAAGAACACCAACAAGGTCGTCGGCGGACACGACCCCGAAAGTCTGCGCGTCGCCGTCACCTTCTACCAGCAGGCCATCGAACACATCGTGCCCGTCAGCAGCGCCAAGGCCGCCGAGATGGTCAAGGTGTACGAGAACACCTTCCGCGCCGTGAACATCGCCCTGGCGAACGAGATCGCCCTGCTGTGCGACCGCATGGGCCTGAACGTCTGGGAAGTCCTCGACGCCGCGTTCACCAAACCCTTCGGGATCATGCCCTTCTACCCCGGCCCCGGCGTCGGCGGGCACTGCATTCCCCTGGACCCGCACTACCTGGAATGGAAAGCCCGCGAGTACAACTTCCAGACGCACTTCATCGCGCTGGCCGGTGAAACCAACCGCAAGATGCCCGAATTCGTCGTCGACAAGGCCGCCCGCGTCCTGAACATGGACCGCAAGGCGCTGAACGGCAGCCGCGTCCTGCTGCTCGGCATGGCCTACAAGGGCGACCTGGACGACTACCGCGAGAGCCCCGCCATCCACATCTACCAGTTGCTCCAGCAGGCGGGCGCCGACGTGCAGTTCCACGACACCTGGACCCCGCACGTCACCGAACACGGCCTCGACGCCCGCAGCGTCGACCTGACCGACGACCTGCTCGACACGGCCGACCTGATCATCATCACCACGCAGCACAGCGACGTCGACTACCAGAACGTCATCAACCGCGCCCAGCGCGTCCTCGACACCCGCAACGCCACCCGGCACCTGACGGGCAAAGACCGCGTGGTGATGCTGTGAGCGCCCCCACCCCCCTGCGGTTCGGCCTGACCGGCGCCAGCGGCTACATCGCCCCGCGCCACATGAAAGCCATCAAGGACACCGGCAACGTCCTGACCGCCGCGCTCGACCCCTTCGACTCGGTCGGCATCATGGACAGCTACTTCCCCAGATGCGAGTTCTACACGCAACCCGAGAAGTTCGAACAGTACCTGCACGCCGCCCGCCGCGCCGGGACCGGCCTGGACTACCTGAGCATCTGCAGCCCCAACCACCTGCACGACCCGCACATCCGCATGGCCCTGCGCGCCGGCGCCGACGCCCTGTGCGAGAAACCCATCGTGCTGCACCCCAGCGACATCGACAGCCTCCAGGACGTCGAACAGGAAACCGGACGGCGCGTCTGGACCATCCTGCAACTCCGCACGCACGCCGCGCTGGTCAAACTGAAAGAACAACTCGACGCCGCAGGCGACCAGGGCCAGAAGGACGTCGACCTGAGTTACGTCACCAGCCGCGGCACCTGGTACCTCCGCTCCTGGAAGGGCCGCGTCGACGAAAGCGGCGGGCTCGCCACCAACATCGGCGTACACTTCTTCGACATGCTCACCTGGCTGTTCGGTGACCTGAAACACGTCGAGGTCCACACCCGCACCGACACCCTCAACAGCGGCTACCTGGAACTCGAACGCGCCCGCGTCCGCTGGATGCTCGCCATCGACGAGAGCTACGTCCCCCAGGACCTCCAGGCCAAAGGACAGCGCACCTACCGCTCCATCACCATCGACGGGCAGGAAATCGAGTTCAGCGAAGGCTTCACGGACCTGCACACCGACGTGTACCGCCGCACCATCGCCGGGAACGGCTTCAGCCTGGAAGACACGCGCGGCGCCATCGAAACCGTCGCCCGCATCCGCACCCTGCCGCTGATCACCCCCACCGCGCAGACCCGCCACCGCCTGCTGCCATGAGCGACACCCAGACCCCCAGCGACTACTACGCCCACCCCACCGCCACCATCGACGACGGCGCCCACATCGGAGCCCGCACCAAGATCTGGCATTACAGCCACGTCAGCCCCCGCGCGCACATCGGCGAAGGCTGCAGTCTCGGGCAGAACGTGTTCGTCGCGCCCGGCGTCACCATCGGCAACGGCGTGAAAATCCAGAACAACGTCAGCATCTACGAAGGCGTCATCCTCGACGACTACGTCTTCTGCGGCCCCAGCATGGTCTTCACGAACGTCCGCACGCCCCGCAGCGAATTTCCACGCAACACCAGCGCCGACTACACCGTCACGCACGTCAAACGCGGCGCCAGCATCGGCGCGAACGCCACCATCGTCACCGGCATCACCCTGCACGAAGGCGCGTTCGTCGCCGCCGGAGCCGTCGTCACCCACGACGTCCCCCCCTACACCATCGTCGCCGGCGTCCCCGCCCGACCCGTCGGGTACATGAGCGCCAGCGGCGACCGCCTGGACTTCACGGACACCGACACCGTCACCGACAGCACCGGCCACACCTACCACAAGGTCAGCGACACCGACATCAGGAGACTCACTTGACCACCCAGACCCACATCCCCATCCTGGACCTCAGCCCCGAAATCAACGAGCTGCGCCCCGAGATCCTCGCCGCCATCAGCCGCGTCCTCGACCGCACCGACTTCATCATGGGCGAAGACGTCCACGCCTTCGAACAGGAAGTCGCCACGTACCTCGGCGTCAAACACGCCATCGGCGTCAACAGCGGCACCGACGCCCTCGTCATCGCCCTGCGCGCCCTGAACATCGGCCCCGGCGACGAAGTCATCACCACCCCCTTCACGTTCTTCGCCACCGCCGAAAGCATCAGCATGGTCGGCGCCACCCCCGTGTTCGTGGACATCGACCCCACCACCATGAACATCGACCCCGACCTGATCGAAGCGGCCATCACCCCCCGCACCCGCGCGATCATGCCCGTCCACCTGTACGGCAACCCCACCGACATGACCCGCATCCAAACAGTCGCCCACAAACACGGCCTGCGCGTCATCGAAGACTGCGCCCAGAGCTTCGGCGCCCGCTGGAACAACCAGCACACCGGCACCATCGGCGACATCGGCGCGTACTCCTTCTTCCCCAGCAAGAACCTCGGCGCGTACGGCGACGGCGGCCTCATCGCCACCAACGACGACACCCTCGCCGACACCGCCCGCATGCTCCGCGTCCACGGCAGCCGCAAGAAATACCACAACGAAACCGTCGGGTACAACAGCCGCCTCGACACCATCCAGGCCGCCATCCTCCGCGTGAAACTCCCCCACATCGAACGCTGGAACACCCACCGCCGCGCCGTCGCCCAGGCGTACAACGACGCCCTGCAGGACATCCCCGGCATCATCACGCCCACCATCACCGACGGGCACGTCTTCCACCAGTACACCATCCGCGTGCAGAACGGCCGCCGCGACGCACTGCAACAACACCTCGCCGCGCACGGCATCGGCACCATGGTCTACTACCCCATCCCCCAGGACCAGCTGCCCATCTACAAGGGCCAGTACCCCACCTACCCCCACAGCGCCCAGGCCGCACAGGAAGCACTGAGTCTGCCCATGGGACATTACATGGAATTTAC
This sequence comes from Deinococcus sp. JMULE3, assembly GCF_013337115.1. Classification (NCBI taxonomy): domain Bacteria; kingdom Thermotogati; phylum Deinococcota; class Deinococci; order Deinococcales; family Deinococcaceae; genus Deinococcus; species Deinococcus sp. JMULE3. The sequence continues at coordinate 1,896,123 of NZ_SGWE01000004.1, read as the reverse complement.
GGCAGATTATAATATTGCACGCCTTCTTCAATTAGAATGACCATAATATCAAAAATCGCACTTCTTTCATCCGGATCAATTGTCTCACAATTGATTCCACTTGCTTTTACACCACTTTTGACTCGGGTATATTCACCAGAGGATTTTGGGCTTTTTGCAATTTACTTTTCCGCTTCATCACTCATAGCTGTAGGAGGTTCACTGAAGTATGAGCAGGGTATCATACTTTCAAATAACAGAGCTGAAATCAGCGGATTTTACTACACATCCCTTTTAATTGGATTGGCTTCCAGTATTATAGTCAGCGGGCTATTTTATCTGATACCCAACAGGTGGGTAAGTACACCATATGACTTTTTAGTTCTGCTGCTATTCTGCGCATCCTCCATATTTATCCAGTCTCTTACTCTACTCACACTTAAACTAGAAGCAACTAGAGATTTAGCTATCTCAAAAATCGTGCTGACAACAACAACTGTCGCCTTTCAATTTCTCATAGCAGTTAAATTTATCACAATGACAGGCAGCGGTTTGATCTTAGGTGCCATCGTTGGAAATCTTGCCTGCATTCTTTTTTTACTGAAAGTAACAAGTGGCAAACTGCATCCCCTAAAAAGCAACGGGGATCACATAAGAATAATGGAAACAATAAAAAGCCGCACTGAATATCCATTAAAAATACTACCAGCAGCCCTACTCAACTCTGCGTCAACTCAAATCCCCGTTCTCGGGTTTGCCAGTTTATTTGGCACCCACTTTGCGGGGCAATTTGGACTCGCAAACAGAGTAATGAATATTCCATCGGCTTTTATAGGAAGTTCAATTGGGCAAATATATTTACAGCAGATCTCAAAAATAAATCGGATTCAAATCATATCCAGCAACTCACACGAAAGCTCTCAATCCTCCTATTTACTGTGAGTACTCCGCTGGCGTGCTTATTTATGATGTACGGGGGGTCGATTTTTGGTCTTTTTTTCGGGATCGAGTGGCAAGATGCAGGAAGACAGGCGGAAATTCTGACACCCTGGTTTATGGTTGTTTTCATAGCTTCTCCTCTATCAAATTCGCTTATTGTTCTTGAAAAATTCACCGAGAATCTACTTTTCAATATATTTCTTTTTATATCTAGAATTGCAGTAATATTCATTGGAGCAAAATTAACATCTTCAAGCGAGGCGAATCTCGCAATTTTCAGCGCCACAGGCTTTATTTCATGGATAATAATGCTGCTCTATATATTAAATATTTGCAAAGCACATTCTAGCAAGCTAACACTATTAATAATCACGTCGATTGCAGCTATCACACTCACCAGCATTGCATCATACTACAACTAAGGAGGCCAAGATGTTTCATATATCAAATAATTCAGGCTTTCAGTGGCACACACTGGGAAATGATTACTTTAAAGGATATTTCTACCATAAAGATGACTTCTATGAAGGACTGGATGCAATATTATTTCTGAGAGACACATTAAATATTAATGATGCAAGACAGGTTATATTAACGCAGCTCAATGGTATGTTTGCATTCAAGATAGATACAGATAATTATTCAATTGTATGTACCGATAAAATAAGAACTTTCCCTATTTTTTACTGTAAAGTCGATGGAAAATACGTTTTTAGGGACGAATTGCTAGCATCAGATATCAGCATAACTATAGACGACCTTGCCAGAAGTGAATTCTTGGCGTCAAGCTACACGTTTAACGATAGGACTTTACTTACCGACTGGCGACAATTAATGCCAGGCCAGACTGCCGTATTAGACAAAAATGATAATCAACTGAGCATCGATTATTACTGGAGACACACTCATCACAGGAATAATCACGATACAGTCAAGATAAAACATGAATTATCAAACATATCGATTCGCGTCTTCCAGAGGCTAATACAGTCATCGAAAGGAAAGCAACTCGCCATTCCTTTAAGTGGTGGCTACGACTCACGCTACATCGTCACAATGCTCAAAATGCTGGGAGCAAAAAACGTAATATGCTACACCTACGGCAGATCAGATAGCTTTGAAGTTAAGATCGCCCAACAAGTAGCTCAGAAAATTGGCTACGATTGTGCATTTGTTGAATATACGCCGGAAAAATGGCGAATGGCTGCCGAATCAGCATCCTTTCATAAGTATATTTCCGAGCACCACTACTTTTCAGCAGTCCCACATATTCAAGACTTTATTGCACTTAAGCATTTGAAAGACAATGATCTCATTGAGAAAGATGCAATAATCGTTCCTGGATTCTGCGGGGATCTCATCGGCGGCAGCTATCTTCCTGCATCATACATAAATTCTGACGGAGAAGAAGCTAGCTACCCGGATATCACCGATTACATAATCCAGAAACATCTCATCAATATTACATCGCCCGATAAAGAATTCCAGAGAGAGCTTATTAAAAATGATGTCCGGTTATTCTTGTCACACCTGATGCCAGTCGGCAGCAATTCGGAAGAATTTATAGAGGCGAACGAGATTTGGTTTACAGAGCACAAGGTTAGCAAATTTGTCGTCAATGCAGTTCGCCTGTTTGAGTACTTTGAATACGAGTACAGACTCCCCCTGTGGGATGACGAGCTGGTTAACTACTGGTATTCAATAAATAACACTCTGAGAATCGATAACAAGCTCTATAACGCCTTTTTATTTGAGTATCTATTTAATAAACAAGAGGTAGGTTTTCTAAAGCCGACCCCAAAATCGAGAGGCAAACTGGGCAAAAAGATATCCAAGATCGTGCCACCGCTTCTTTTAAATACAATGCTTAAAATATACTATAAGATAGATAATACAATAAACCCAAAGGACATAAACAACTTTGGATATTTAGAGCAATATCTGTCCAAAGAATCATCTATTAATCATGGGAGTTACGCCACTGTCAATGGGTATTTAGCGCACTACATACTTCACAATCTCATCGGAGGAAAAAAGTGAAGATCGTTACAGTAATAGGAACGCGACCGCAAATTATAAAATACGCCATTCTATCAAAAGCAATCAGGGAAAGCGGGAAGATTGAATCAATACTGATAGAGACAGGACAGCACTACGACTCAAACATGAACGCCGTGTTCTTTGAAGAATTAGATATTGAACCACCCAAATATTCACTTAACGTGGGATCATCCAATCACGGTCACCAAACAGGCCAGATGCTTTCTGTTATTGAAGAAATACTTATGCACGAAGAACCAGCAGGGGTCATTGTCTTCGGCGACACCAATTCCACCATTGCAGGCGCATTGGCCGCCAGCAAGCTGAATATCCCCGTCTTTCATATCGAATCTGGCTTGAGATCATTTAACCGCCGAATGCCCGAAGAAATCAACAGAGTGTTGACTGATCACATCTCCACGCTTTTATTTTCCCCCACAGAAGAAGCAGTCAGCAATCTTCGCAAAGAGGGCATTGATGGCGCGCTGATCTATAATTATGGCGACGTGATGTATGACGCAGCAGTGCATTACGGAAAACGTCAATCATCGATTCTTGACGACCTGTCCATACAGCACAAGCAATTTATACTGGCGACCATTCATAGAGCCGAAACCACAGACAATCCCACCGTTCTTCAAGATGTTTTCACTTTTCTAAATCGCATTGCCGAATCTGAAAAAGTTGTACTGCCCCTTCATCCAAGAACCAGAAAGAAAATTCAAGAAAGCGGTATCGACAGAATTCTCAATGACAACATACTGTTAATTGATCCAGTTTCCTATATCAACATGGTCAAACTGGAAAGATCCGCACGCGTGATAGTGACAGATTCAGGAGGAGTCCAAAAAGAAGCGTACTTTCACAAAACACCATGCTTGACACTGAGAAGCGAAACCGAATGGAATGAGTTGATTCATCACGGTTGGAATAAACTTGTTAACCCCAATGATATAGAAATAGCCATGAGTGCTTTCAACAATATCACTCCCGGAAATCCGGAGGCTAAGTTATACGGTGGCGGCGATGCATGCACTCTGATCGTCCACCAGATCGAAGAATATCTTAGACATCGGAAAGTATGATATTTCTTTCCATTGCACATGCTTTTGTATGCTTTACGGTTTTAATTATTGCATTCTTTGCAATTAGGAATCAGAAATCTTCCATTCTTTCTTTAACAGTCGTAGGCTTTATCTTATTAGATTCAATAAGCCTATCATATATACCGTACTTTGATCTCAGTAATATCCCATACCTAGATAATCCAGAATTTCTCATTAATGATCTGGATGCCGACAGATACTCCTCGCAAATTTTTTCTCACTGGATTTTTCTCTCAATTTCTTCACTGCTCCTATTTTTTCAGTCGAAATCTACTAATGAACATTATCGTAAAAACATCTCCTTTAGATCCTCAATCGTAATATCTTTATTTGCGCTAGGCCTAATCTCCACAGCAAGATACATGTTTCTTGGTCCAGGTTTGGAAATCTTACTAACAACACAAATTTCTTTTGCTAGCACATCAGATGCAATTGCCTCAAGATCACTTCTTCGTGAAAAAATTGAGAATGGACAAGGCGCCTATCTCGCTTCTCTATCATCAAAAATAATATTTCCACTCTTCGCATCATATATTATATACTCAGGGAATAAATACAAATATGCTTGGTGGGGATTATGCAGCATGCTTTCTCTCGTTTACGCAATTCAAACTCGAGAAAAGGCGCCTGTAGTACTTTCACTACTGTTATACATAGCAATTCTCCTATGGGGCAACCTAACTAAAAGCGGGTTATTGAAATCTGCCCTATCTCAGTACCTCAAAGCTATTTCGATAGCATCAATAGTATTTATAGTTTCGGGAACCGCAATTTATAGCGTAAACTTCGGCCTCACTCCCACTGTCGCAATACAAAGCATTCTTCTGCGCACTCTTGCCGTCCCTGGTGCAACTGAGACTAATTTTTTTGAAGTTTTCCCTAAAGACTTTCGATACCGAGGGCTACACAAGATATTTAAAATGCCACTAACCCCTGGATCAAGCTCTGCTTCAGATACATCCATTTATGAAGTTGCTACCACGGCAACGGGAAGAACTTTCGCAAGCAACGCTTCTATAGTTGCCGTTGCGTGGTCAGGGGCGGGTTATTTCGGGGTTGGTATTATTTCATCGATATTATTTTCCATTCTGTTTTTTATCGATGGTCGGTTCAAAAAATTTGATCCCAACATTCATTCACTTGCTATGTATCTATCAATACCATCTCTATTAGGTTTAACTTCCGGGGGATTTGCAGATTATACAACCTGGGGAGGTATTCTGCTGCCTGCCATAGTTCTTGGAGTTTTGGTAAGCAAAAACAGTGAGGAGGTTAACTAGAATGAAGATCGCCTATTTTCTTCAATTAAATATGCCGCCCAGCAGTGGTGTATTTAAAAAGATAATTTTACAAGCCAAAGAGTGGTCGCAATCGGGAGAAGTTGTTACGCTATTCATTTCATCCAAAATAAAAGAGTATCAGGACATTAATATCGATGGGGTGAATGTAGTCGTCGCTATATATGACGGCAACCTGCCGTCCCCATTAGATGGAAGACTCGCATCAATCAACAGATTGATTAGTGAGGTAAATGTTTTTGCGCCAAATATTGTGTATACCAGACAGGATACATTCTTTATTAATATGCTCCCGCTATACATTAAACACCACGTTGTGACAGAAGTTAACACAGATGATTTAAGTGAGATAAGGCATCCATCATTTTTATTTATGACATATTATAAAATCACTAGATCAATACCTCTTTTGCTCAGCAAGGGGGCTATTTACGTATCGCGCGAAATATCAAGAAAACCATACTATGCTAGGTATAATAGAGAATATCAGATCATAGCAAATGGAATTGACTTAGATAACTATCCACCCTTGTCCATAAATTCTGATGCTAAAAGTTTTGTTTTCATCGGTCACCATGGACAATCGTGGCATGGCCTAGATAAAATAATCAAACTAGCCAAAAGCGTGCCGAACAGGCGATTTCATGTAATAGGAAGCAATACTCCGGACAATCTTGAAAACCTTCCAGAAAACATTAGCTTTCACGGCTATATGACTCAGAAAGAATATCTCCCAATTTTTTCAGACTCGGTGTGCGCAATTGCAAGCCTTGCTATGCATAGAAATAATATGAGCGAAGCCTCTCCCTTAAAGTCAAGAGAATATCTAGCATTTGGACTTCCAATCATAGCCGCATACATTGATACAGATTTTCCAGATGGCGCAGAATTTATCCTGAATCTTGAAAACGTCGAGGATAATATAATGCATAACATTGATGCTATACTAGCTTTTGCTGAGCATTGGGATAATAAGAGGGTGAAGAGATCCGCAGTTGACAAAATAGATAGCAAGGTAAAGGAACAGCAGAGACTCAAATTCTTTAGAGAGTTAATTTAAATGGCTAAAATCACTGTCGGTCTTCCAATCTTTAATGCAGGGAAATACCTGAATGATGCTATTCAGTCCGTAATAAATCAAACATATACAAATTGGCTATTAATTATTATCGATGATGGGTCCACGGACGATTCCCTGAGTATTGCTAGAGGATTTACCGATGACCGGATTAAATAATTTGCGATGGGAGTAATTTAGGGTTGGCAGCGCGCTTAAATCAGATTGCATCTATGTGTAATAGCGAGTTTCTGGCTCGGATGGATGCAGATGATATTATGCATCCAGAAAGACTTGAAAGGCAAATTAAATATCTCACGCTTTATCCTAATACTGATGTTGTTGGATCATCGGCAATAATAATTGATACTCAGAATGATCCCGTGAATCATCGCTCTGCCACTGCTGCCTCTAATGCACTGGATGCAGCTCGGTCAGGATCTTTTATACATCCCACAATATTGGCTCGTGCCTCATGGTTTAAGAATAATCCATACTCCGAGGATATATTGAGAGCAGAGGATTACGATTTATGGCTCAGAACTGCAGATTATTCAATATTCAGAAATATAAGCGAGCCCCTATTGTACTACAGAGAAATAGGCATAAGTCACAAAATAAATACCTGAAAAGCTCAAAGGGCATTAGAAAATCACTCGCAAGAACTCGACTAATTCCACTACGTGCAAAAATTCCGCTAATCTTATCTATATATATTAAAGATCTTATATATTTAGTTGCAGGATTGATTGATAAAGAGGAGTTATTAATAAAACGCAGGGGTGCAAGGCTACAAAATGCAGAAGTGTTGTCACACAAGCAAATCATTTCAAAATCTATAGCAAAATGAAGATCCTCTATCTAGTTACTATTCCTCTAAGCGCAAAGTCATTCCTTTCTAAGCAGCTTGCTTATATGGTGGAATGCGGGCATGAAGTTCATATTGCCACTTCATATTCCGACACAATAAGCTTGGAGGATTTTGCCCGAAGCGAAGGAGTATTCTTTCATTATATCCCATTCAAAGAGAGATATCGCTCCTCTCAGATATTAATTCCCTTATTAGGGCCATGGTTCTCATAAATACTATCAAACCTGACGTGGTCAATAGTGGAACTCCAAAAGCGGGCTTAATTGGAACACTAGCATCACGGATTTTAGGCATCCGCAAAGTGATATATACTCTGCATGGACTAAGACTTCAAACCACCACAGGTGCAAAACGCAGGCTCCTATATCTAATGGAACGCATTGCATGCAGTTCTGCAGACGTAATCGTATGTGTTAGCAAGAGCCTCATGACTGAAGCAATTAATTTGGATCTTGCCCCCGAGAGGAAATTTATAGTTATCAATAACGGCACTGCCAATGGCGTGAATACTACATTATTCCGAAATCCCGCAGATGATCCAAGCACGTTGAAATCCACACTAGGGATACCGGCCGAAACAAAAGTTATTGGCTTTGCCGGGAGGATAACCCGAGATAAAGGCATAGAGGATCTATATCGCGCCTTCAGACTCTTGACTGGCGACTACATTCTCCTCATTATTGGATCTATTGAATCGAACGATCCAATAGATCCAGTTATTCTACAGGAAATCCGATCGCGTCAGGACATCATAATGCCAGGCTTTGTTGATAATATTGCCGATTATTATCACATTATGGATGTACTGGTGTTACCTAGTTACAGAGAAGGATTTGGGATGGTGGCTCTGGAGGCCGCGGCTGCTGGGGTACCAGCGATTGTTTCGGATTCCACGGGAGTGCGCGACGCGGTAATACATCAACACACAGGCTTGGTATTTAAGACGGGTGATTTTGTTCAGCTTTCTCGATCAATGGAAGAAATTTTATCAAATGCTGCGAAAAGGAAAAGGCTCGGAGAACAGGCACAACGACGTGTCGAGACTGAATTTATACCACAGGAAATATGGATTCAGCTAAATCGTATCTATCATAAATAGTTATCTGCACGCTAAATCAGGCATCAGCATGGCACTTAGCCTCTGATGCCTGATTATTTAGAATGCAAATCATTGAATCAATAGCACGACTGGTTATAATTCCGTTGCCAACACGACACACCCTTGTTTTAATATGTGGCTAGGCAAAATCAATCTCTAGAGTATTGCCTGTTGTAGGTGTATCCGTATCCGTATCCGTCCCTCTGCGTGATTTTATTGATAATGGCGCCGATAAGATTGACTTGGTTGCCTTTCATCAGCTGAACTGATTTCTCAAATTCACCTGGGGCTGTGCCGTTGGCTTCCGTCACCAGGACCACACCATTGGTGTGCGGGGCGATGTTGACGGCGTCGGCGACAGAGAGGATGGGGGCACTGTCAAGGATCACGATGTCGAATCCGTGGAACCACTGCTTGATGCGTTGTGAGAACTGAGCGGTGGTCAGCACGCCGGCTTCACGTCGACTGGCCTGACCTGCGGGCAGCAGGTAGATTCCTCCGCCGATGTCGATGGCGCTGGCATGTTCCGGTTTCTGGTAGGCCTGGAGCAGGGTGGTCTGTTGCGCCTGGTGTGCGCCGTGCAGGGCAATCCACGGTCGGCCTGATACGTTCCAGTATTCGTGTTGCGTGGGGCGGTGAACGTCGAGGTCGATGACGAGTACTTTTTTGCCGGATGCGGCGAAGCTGCTGGCGAGTGTGGCGACGACGGTGCTTTTGCCTTCGCCGGGGCGTGAACTGGTGACGACGAAGGCACTGGGTTGCCCGTGTTGTTCCGCCAGTGCGGTGGACAGGTTCACGCGGATGAATCCGGCGGGTTCGTAGAGTTCGCCGGACATGGCGGCGTTGACCATGCTGCTGCGTTGTGAGCGGCGCAGGCGTGGCAACTCGCCGAGGACGCTGACTCCGATTCCGATGATGTCGGCTGCGCTTCGGATTTTGCGGCGGCTGAGTTCCAGGAGGAGTACGGTGGCGGCTGCGCCGATCAGTGCGAGAAGCGTGGCGATGGCCGCGGTGCGGGTGGGTCGGGGGGCGATGGGGCGGAGGGGGGGGTTGGCTTCGGCCAGGAGGCTGAGGTTTCCTTTGGCGCCCTGTTCGAAGGCGGATGCCTGCGCGAGGCTGAGGAGGAGTTGCCCGCGGGCGGACACCAGACTTTCGTATTCGAGTGAGCTGGGTGGTGTGCCTTTCAACTGGGTGTTGATGTTGTCGAGCTGCTGCTGGATGTTCTGTCGGGCGCGGCTGACGCCTGCCTGTGCGCGTTCGAGGTCCCATTTGAGCAGGGCGTCGGTTGCGGCGGTTGCGAGTTCGCTGGCAAGCTGTGGTGTTTCTGCTGTGGCGTTGATGTCGTAGACGCCGCGTTGCAAGGCGTCCAGTCGGGCTCTGACGGTAATGCGGCGGAAGGTGCCGGTGGAGAGTTCCTGCTGCAGGCTGCGTTCAATGGCCTGGCGGGCGGCAGGGTCGATGGATTGCGAGTCGAGGATCTTGCTGATCTGTTCGACGGTGGAGCGACTGTGGATGACTTTTTCGACGGCGCCGGGCGGGAGTTGCGAGGCTGTGATTGAGGCACTGCCGACGAAGGAGTTGCTCGTGTCGGGAACGACGGACATGAGGCTCGTGGAGGCCTGATAGGTGGGGGGCTGGTTGCGCGAGGAGATGTAGACGCTCGGACCGACCAGTAGGGCGGGGAGGAGGACGTGCATCCAGCGGCGCTGCAATATCGTTAGGATATTGCTCGAATTTCCATTCTCTCTGATCTGGGTCGCGCTGCTCATACAGGGTAGAGTCTACACTGCCGTGCGGTGGGTTCGAGGTTCCAGGGGTTAAATTTATTTATTTCATCATGAGGGGGAGCGACATCGGAAACAAGCTTCAGTTCAGAATCAATTTCAGCAAGGTCTTTCTCACCCTACTTCCAATTGTCCCCTTTTTATCTTGGTTGTCACCTTTATTTTTCAGATTGCAGTGGTTAAACAATTATGCACTGCGCATTGTATTCTTTGCCTGCATGATCCCCCTCTTGCCCGCAACGTTATCAGGGATGGGGGCATTAGATTTTGCACTCCTCATACTTAAGCAAATTGGCATATTTTACATGATACTTTTTGGATTCCATCTGAATAATAAGGACATAAAGTACCTAATTCCGGGCATCTGTCTCGCTTCCATAATCGCAATTTTTTATTCCTACTGGCCGGATTTTGGCCTAAGCGAGATGAAGCGCCTTATTCATCCATATTTCACGACAACTACGCTAGGATTCATCGGATCCATAGCAATAATATTATCATTTGAGATAATATCAAGAAATCCAATACCGAGGATCATCCTATTTTTAAGCGGCGCGACACTTTTTACTTTTTCGTATTCTCGTGGCGCTATTCTTATGGCCGCCGTATACGCCGTAGTCAAATTTTCAGTCGTACTTTCTTTGAAGAAAAGCGAGGGGAAATCATATATAGCATATATGCCTCTGGCATTCGGATTAATCGCAATCGGGGTTTCAACGACTACTCCTATCGGAGAGCGACTTCTCTCCTCTTCGCTCTCTGGTCGAGAGTTAATTTGGGATCAAGCAATTTCAAATATAGACAGCTACCGTAATTATGGAAACGGCATAATTGGCTTCGGTCAGTCCATAGCTTCTTTGCACGACTCCTCAGCTTGCACGAATACCAGCAATAAAGAATTCTTCTGCGATTTTTTAGACGGTGGCTTTCATAATGCTTGGCTCATCGCCCATAATGGGATACTTCAGAATTTAGGTGAATCTGGCGTAACAGGTTTATTCAGCATTGTTTTTATCTTTGGCATATTTATTTATGCTGCCGCTAAATCAAGATCGATCGCCGGAATATCGATTATCGGGGGCATGATTTTAGCAGATGCTTTTGACAATACTCTATCCTTCCAGACCTTTTTTATCTCTTCCATTCCGTTGATTTATGGTGGAATGTCAATAAAATCCGCGTTCAGCGATGATACTCAATCACTCCGGGGCAACAGCATGCTTACGGCATTTGTTATATTTGCAATATGGTATGCTCCGCTTGTTCCGCTGCAACTTGATAATCAACATACCTCAGAATTGAGAGTATGGCACAGCAATAGCATCGGAGAATCGAAAATATATTCTATCGTAACAGAAAAAATAAGTCCCACCTCTTATGTACAGGTTGATGCATGCAATAACGAGTTGTGTCGAAGTACCGCCATATACGAGCCACAAAGGGGAAAGAATTACACATCTTTCACGATTGAATCCAGGATTCTGCCTCAGCCGCCGCTAGTTTTAAGACTAAAGATCAGAGATCAAAGCACACCCGCATGGAAAAGCAATCTTTTTTCGGAAGGCAGTTGGGCCATAAATGAATAGTAAGATAAAAACGGGGTTTCTGGTTTTTCTCTCGGCAATTACCGTAGCAGCGATTTACGTCTTGAATAATAGAAGGAACAATCAATCAGCGGTTTATCTGCTCAAATCACTGGATCCCAATATCGCATGCGACACCAGGGCAACTGATTTATATCAACTATCAGTGCCTTCAGGATTAGAAATCACACAGGGCACGGAAGCCGCTCTCTCTGGTCCCCAGGGCGTTCGATATTTCACCTGCAAAGATGGACTCCTCACTGTTTCAATAACCAAGGTCAACAAAGATGGCACTCCCGTTATCGATTCTTTTCTGAAAAATATTCCAGAAGAATCCTACCGCCTCGATCAAGATGAATTAATACTAACGAAAAAACTCAGAGCAGGTGAATCATTTGATTTATGGCTCAGCAATCCATATGTAGAACAGCGGAGAAGGTATATAATTTTCAATTTTTTTAATCTGAATGAATTATGCAGAAATGGCGACGCCATCGCTATCAATGGCGCATGGCTTTCCAATGATCTTTCCGCCGGCGATATAAAAAGCAGCGGCAAGATAATTTTTAAGGGATGCAAAAAGGGCATACTTCTGGGTGAAGTCAGGGGCTTCACATCAGACGGCGAATATCCAATTATGAAAATTGCAAGCGGGTCATCCAATTTAAGCAAATCGACCAGTCGCAGCAGAGAGCCCCTAAGATTAGAAATACTCGCAGATGCATCAGCAGAGATATATATTAGTAATCCACTTCAGTCCACTTCTTCATCAAACTCCGTAAATATCAAGGCAGCATGGGAAAGACAATGAATCAAATTCGACCAGACAAAAGCCTGAAACGCGTTCTTGATGTGGTCCTGGCGGGTGGGGCGCTGCTGCTGCTGGGGCCGTGGCTGCTGCTGCTGGCGGCGGTGGTGCGCTCGCGGCTGGGGTCGCCCGTGCTGTTCTCGCAGGTGCGGCCCGGTCTGGACGGGCGGCCGTTCCTGATGCATAAGTTCCGCAGCATGACCGACGGGCGTGGCCCGGACGGGGCGCTGCTGCCGGACGCGCAGCGGCTGACGGCGTTCGGGCGGTTCCTGCGCGCGTCGAGTCTGGATGAACTGCCGGGCCTGCTGAACGTGCTGTGGGGGGACATGAGTCTGGTGGGGCCGCGCCCGCTGCTGATGGAGTACCTGCCGCTGTACAGCGCGCGGCAGGCGCGGCGGCATGAGGTCCGACCCGGTCTGACGGGGTGGGCGCAGGTGAATGGCCGTAACGCGCTGTCCTGGGAGGAGAAGTTCGAATTGGACGTGTGGTACGTCGAGCACCGTTCGCTGCGGCTGGACCTGCGGATCCTGGCGTTGACGGTGTCGAAGGTGCTGCGCCGGGACGGGATCAGCGCGCCGGGCGAGGCGACCATGGAACGGTTCCGGGGGTCGCCGGATGCCTGAACTGCATGTGATCGGGGCGGGTGGGCACGCGAAGGTGCTGGTGGCGCTGGCCCGCGCGGCGGGTGAGCGGGTGGTGGGCGTCTGGGACGACCGGGGTGAGGGCGAGGTGCTGGGCGCGGCGGTGCTGGGGCGCGTGGAGGACCTGCCGGACCGGGTGGGGGTGCGGGCGGTGGTGGCGGTCGGGTCGAACGCGGCGCGTCTGCGGCTGGCGGGGCTGTTCCGGAATGTCAGCTGGGCGGCGCTGGTTCACCCGGCGGCGTGGGTAGCGCCGGGCGCGCGGCTGGGGCCGGGGTGCGTGGTGATGGCGGGCGCGGTGGTGCAGCCGGACGCGTGTCTGGGCGCGCAGGTGATCGTGAATACGCTGGCGGGCGTGGATCATGACGGGCTGCTGGAGGACGGGGTGCATGTGGCGCCTGGGACGCGACTGGCGGGGAACGTGACGCTGCGCGAGGGGGCGTTTCTGGGTGTGGGGGCGGCGTGCGTGCCGGGCGTGACGGTGGGGGCGTGGGCGACGGTGGGTGCGGGAGCGGTCGTGACGCGGGACGTGCCGCCGGGGGTGACGGTGGTGGGTGTCCCGGCGCGGCTGATACGAAATTAAATTGACTTGCTCTCAACGTGATCGCGTTCCGTTGTCCCCTCTCCCCTTGTGGGAGAGGGAGGGAGGAGCGGAGCGACGGAAGGGTGAGGGGGCCACCGGGTGACCCCGTCTGGCTTGGAATCAATTTGGGCGCGGCTGATCGGTTCCTGAGAGATCGGTGAAATCCGTCTGGGGAGGCGGCTGAGGGCGTGCCTGGGCAGGCGGTATGCTGCTGGGTATGACGCAGGTGCCTTCAGCGCCCGCACGGGTGACTCTGCCCGGCTGGCCCGTGTTCGAACAGGATGAGATTCAGGCGGTGACGGAGGTCATGCAGTCGGGCCGCGTGAACTACTGGATACGTGTGGGCGCGGGTCCGCACGACCGCCCCGACGGGGGTCGAGATGGAGGCCCTGACGGCGGTGACGGTCGCGGCGCTGAACGTGTACGACATGCTCAAGGCGGCCAGCAAGGCCATCGAGGTGACCGGCGTGCGCCTGCTGGGCAAGAGTGGCGGCAAGAGCGGCGACTACGCGGCGCCCCCCTCTTCGGGTGGTGTGGTGGCGCCGGGAACTTCCGGCGAAGGTTGAACGTAGAAGGACCGTATGGGCGTGGAGACTCTTCGATCGGGGGATGGACGGGCGTGGCTGGAGCTGCTGCACCGCGAGGCGGACGGTGACCTGACCCCCGCCGACACGGCACTGCTGCGCGCCCTTCCGCCGGAGGTGCAGGCGCAGCGTGCGCGGCTGGAGCGCGTGGCGCCTGCGCTGCGGGCCGTGCCGGGACTGCCGCGCAGCGTGGCGGCGGACGTCGCGCGTGAGGTGCGGCTGTCGGCGCGGCTGGTCTCCCCTCCCCTGCCCCGGTCCCTGGCATCTCAGGTGGCGGCAGAGGTGACCCTGTCCGCGAGGATGGCTGACGTGCCCGCCCTGCCCCGCAGTGTGGCGGCGGCGGTCGCGCGGGACGTGCGGCTGGAACAGGCCCTGACCCGCACGCCCGCGATGCCCGGCAGCGTGGCGGCCAGCGTGGCCCGTGACGTCCGGCTGGGCGCGCAACTGGCGACCCCGCCGCTGCCGCGCTCGGTGGCCGCCAGCGTCGTGCAGGACCTGCGACTGGACCGCACGCTGGGGGCGCCGGTCCCCGCGCGGCCGGGGAGTGTCGCGGCTGCCGTCGCGCAGCAGGTGCGCCTCACCCCGCCAGAGCAGTTGTCGCCCGCTCCGGCCGCTGCCGCCGCGTTGATCGGGAACCGGCCGCGCAACCCGGCGCCGCTGATCATGGTGGTGTCGCTGCTCCTGGCGCTGACGTTGCTGGCCGTGTCGACCGCGTGGCCGAACCTCGCGGCGGGCGCGCTGGTGCTGCAGACGCTGCTGGCGCAGGTGTCGCCGCTGGCCGGTGTGGGGCTGCTACTGCTGCTCATCACGAGCGCCGCCGTGACGTGGCGGCCCGCACCCGCTGCGCAGCGCTTCGGGGGGCTGGCGTTCGCGGTGAGTGCCGCGCTGACACTCCCGGCGCTGTACGGGGTGGTCACGCACGGCACGGTCAGTTTCGGGCAGGACGTGGTCGTGCACGGCCCCGTGAAGGGCAACGTGCTCGCGGCGGGCGGGAATATCGTGCTGGCCCCGGACGCCCGCGTGGAGGGCGAGGTCGTGACCCTGCTGGGCGACATTCGCCGCGAGGCCGGTGCGCAGGTGGGCGGGTCCGTCACAGCCCTGCTGGGGCAGGTGCCCGGTGACAGCGCCGCCCGCGAGATCCAGGCCCCGAGCGGGCTGGGCGCCGTGACGGCCGCCGCGTTCCGCCCGGTGCTGGGCTGGCTGGGCGGCGCGGCGTGGCCGCAGGTGTTCGTGGGCCTGACCGGCGGGGCGCTGCTGCTGCTGTTCGTGTCGGGTCTGGCGCCACTGCTGGCGCGGCGACAGCGGCACGCGCCGGTACGGACGCTGGCGCTGGGCGTGCTGTCGCTGGCGGCGCTGCTCGGCCCGGCAGGTGGACTGGCGCTGGCGGGCCTGCTCGGCCCGGCGCTGCTCGCGGCGGCGCTGGCGGTGCTGCTGATCGCGGTGGGCCTGAGCGTCAGCGCGTACGATGCGGGGCGCGCACTGGCGTACCGCGCGGGGCTGCCCGTCCCGGACGCGGTGGGGGCCATGGTGGGCCTGAGTGCCGTGGCCGCCAGCCTGAGCGTGCCTCCAGTGGCGTTCGCGCTGGCGGTGGTGGGCGGCACCTGGGGTGCGGGCACGCTACTCCTGAGCCGCGCGGGCAGCCCGGCTGAAGTCGGGGAACCGCAGGCGGCCTGAGCGGACCAGCCGATACGGGATGAAATTGACTTGCTTGCAACGTGATCGCGTTCCATTGTCCCCTCTCCCCTGGTGGGACTCGGAGAGCTGCGGAGCAGAGAGGGAGGGACTCGCAGAGCTGCGCAGCTGAGGAGCGAAGCGACGGAAGGGTGATACGGACTCCGGTTGAAAGGTTTGCAAAAACGTTCAACCCGAGCGGAGCGAGCAGGAGAAAAACGGGTTCCGGGCGTGGAGTTGACAGATCGGTGGTCTTCCGATCTGTCAACGAAACAGACGGAATCCGTATGAGGGGGCCACCGGGTGACCCTGTCTGGACTGGAATCAATGGAGTCCCGTAGGCCTGGACCACAAGAAGCCCCCACCCGTGCAGGTGGGGGTTTATTGGCACTGAACGTCAGTTCAGGATGCGTTTGAGGTGCAGGTAGATCTCGTACCAGTCCTGCTTGTCGCGGGGCCGTTTGCCGCGCAGTTCGATGCGGGACAGGGTGCGGACCCAGTCGGGCGTGATCTGCGGCCCCAGGGTGGGGTCGGCGACCAGGTCGGCGAGGCCCTTGGGCAGCGCGCCCTCGGTGGACGCCCCGTAGAACTCGACCCCTTCGAGCAGGTCGTGAACGGTGATCGCGTACGCGCCGGCCAGGGTCTGGAGGGTTTCCAGGCTGGGGTTGGTGCGGCCGCGTTCGAGGTCGCTGAGGTACGGGACGCTGATCCCGGCGGTCTCGGCGACGTCCTTGAGCCGCAGCCCGCGTTCGCTGCGCAGTTCGCGGAGTCTTTCGTGCAGTTTCATGTTTCACCTCCTCGGCTGCGGCGTGGCCTCATGCCTGGACCGGCCCGCTGGGGGCTGGGGGGCGCGTGCCGCCTGGGGCTCATTCGTGCTGCCGCAGGGTTTGCCTGTGGGCAGAATACGGGAGCCTTGGTTGGAGTGTAACACCACCCCCCGCTACGGTCAAGACAGAATAAGGATTAACCCTTCTTGCCCTTCACGATCCCCTCTGCTAAGATCGTAATCACAAGAAGGATTCGCCCACAGCAGAATTTCACCCTGCTCGCCTCGCCGCCCCGTCCGGGCGGGAAGGAGTCCCCCCATGCGCGCCCTGGACACCATCGCTGAAAGCATCCGCGTCGGCTACGCCCACCCCACCACCCTCCTGAACACCCTGATCGAGGTCGAGAACGAGGGTGGCCTGGGCGCCGTCCGCCGCGTCGAACGCCAGCTGAACCTCAGCGTCCAGGCGCTGCGCGACCGCCAGCACCCCCACAGTGACCTCGCGCAGACGTGGCTGAACTCCGCCCGCGCGTACCTCGTCACGAACGCCCAGCGCCGCCAGGCCGTCTGACCGACAAGACCACGAAGGGCGCCCCGACCAGCTGACGGTCGGGGCGCCCTCTTTTCCCCTCAGCTCAGGTTGTAGATCTCGCCGTACTTGCGCGTCAGGTACGCCACGTAAGGATCGGCACTCAGGGGCCGCCCGGTGGCCTGCACGGTCAGCTCGGCCGGGCTCAGGCTGCGGCCGTGCTGGTGGACCTGCTCGACCAGCCACGCGCGCAGCGGGCCGTACTCGGCGCGGTCGATGCCCGCCGCGACCCCGGCGTCCTGGCGGGCGGCCTCCAGCAGCTGCACGCTCAGGAGGTTCCCCAGCGTGTACGTCGGGAAGTACCCGATCAAGCCCGCCGACCAGTGGATGTCCTGCAGCACGCCCGACGCGTCGTCCGGCGGCGTGAGGCCCAGGTACGCCTGCATCTTCGCGTTCCACGCCTCGGGCAGGTCGCGGACACTCAGGCTGCCCTCCAGCAGCGCGAGTTCCAGTTCGAAGCGCAGCATCACGTGGAAGTTGTAGGTGACCTCGTCGGCCTCCACGCGGATCAGGCTGGGCTGCACGCGGTTCACCGCGCGGTACAGCGCCGCCGCGTCCAGGCCCGCCGTGACCTGCGGCGCGGCCTCCTGCAACTGCGGGAAGTAGCGCTGCCAGAACGGCAGGCTGCGGCCCAGCAGGTTCTCGAACATCCGCGACTGGCTCTCGTGCACGCCCAGGCTCGCCCCGGCGGACACCGGGGTGCGTTCCCAGCGTTCGTGCACGCCGCGTTCGTACATGGCGTGCCCGGTCTCGTGCCAGGTGCCGAACAGGCACGCGGGCCAGTACTCCTCGACGCGGGTCGTGATGCGGATGTCGCTGCGGCTGAAGTTCGACTGGAACGGGTGCGCGCTCTCGTCCTGCCGGGCGAAGTCGCCGGTCAGGCCGAAGGCCTCGCCCGCCACGCGCCACGCGAACGCCTTCTGCGCGTCGGCGGGGAAGGGGCGGGTCAGGACGCGGTAGTCGGCGGCGTCCCCGGCGGCACGGATCCGCTCCAGCAGGGGCAGCGTGCGGTCCCGCAGATCCGCGAACACATCTTTCACCTGCGCGGCGCGCATGCCGGGCTCGTAGTCGTCGATCAGGGCGTCGTAGGGGTGATCCTCGAAGCCCATCAGGTCCGCCTGACGGCGCGCGAGGTCCATCATGCGTTCCAGGTACGGCGCAAAGCTGGCGAAGTCGCTGTGCTCGCGGGCGTGCACCCAGGCGTGGTGCGCCTCGTTCTGCGCGCGGGTGCGTTCCTCCACGAACGATGTGGGGAGGCGCGTGGCCTTCGCGTAGTCGCGCCGCGCGACCCGCACGACCGCTGCCTGCGTGTCGCCGTCGGGCAGCGCGCCGTCCAGCAGCGCGCCGGTCTCGGGCGCGGTGAACAGTTCGTGCGAGAGGCCCGCCAGGGTCGCAAGTTGCAGGCCGCGCACGCGGGCCGCCTCGGGCGGCATGAAGGTCTCCTGCTCCCAGGACAGCAGGCTCGCGGCGGCGCCCAGGTCGCTCACCTGACCCAGGCGGCGGCTCAGTTCATCGAAGGTGGTCATCACCCCCCAGGGTAGCGCGCCGTGACACCCGGTCCAGCGGGAATGCGGTCACTGCCAGCGCTCGCGGTCCTCGCTGGCCTCACCGAGCAGCAGGGGGCGCACCTCGCCCAGCAGGTACAGGCTGCCGCACACCAGGGCCTGCGGGGCGCGCCGGGCCGCCAGGGCCTCCAGCGCCACCTCTGGGGTGTCCGTGACGGTCAGCGGCACCTCCGGGAAGAGGGGCGCGAGGCTGGCCGGGTCCGCCGCACGGGGACTCAGCGCGGCCCGCGTGAGGATCACCTCTGAGGCCAGAGGCCGCAGGGCCGCCGCGACCCCCGCGAGGTCCTTGTCGCCCGCCGCGCCGAACACCAGCGGCAGGCGGTCCACACCCAGGTCCCGCAGGGCCGCCGCGACCGCCTGCGCGCCGTCCGGGTTGTGCGCGCCATCCAGCAGCACCCGCGTGCCACGCCACGGGATGACCTCCAGGCGGCCCGGCCACTGCGTCGCCTGCGCGCCCGCCTGCACCGAGTCGGGGCTCAGGCCCAGGCGTAGGGCGGCCAGCGCCGCCAGTCCCGCGTTCGCCGCGCCGTGCGTCCCCAGCAGCGGGGTGCGCAGCGTGACCATCCCCACCGGGCTGTCCACCGTGACGTCCGAGCCGTCCCAGCCGCGCCCCTGCACGCTCAGGTGCGCCTCCTCGCCCAGCGCCCACAGGTCCGCGCCCTCCGCGCGCAGGATGGGCCGGAGATCCGCCGCCACGCCCGTCACCGCCGGACGCCCCGCGCGCAGGATGCCCGCCTTCTCCCGCGCGATCGCCTCGCACGTGTCACCCAGCACCTCGGTGTGGTCCAGGCCCACGTTCGTCAGGACGCTCAGGACCGGGTCGAGGGCGTTCGTGGCGTCCAGCCGACCTCCCAGCCCCACCTCCATCACGGCGACCTCCACGCCCGTCCGGCGGAACAGCTCTGCGCCCAGCGCCGTGATGACCTCGAAGAACGACGCGCCCACCTCCTCCGCGTGCGGGCGCAGCTCCGCGAGGGCCACCGCGACCTCCGCCTCGGGGAGTTCCGCGCCGTCCACCACGAACCGCTCGGTGAAGCGCGTCAGGTGCGGACTGGTGAACAGCCCCGCCCGCACGCCCCCGGCGCGCAGCATGGCCGCCAGGGACGCCGCCGTGGACCCCTTGCCGTTCGTGCCGCCCACCAGCACCGTCCGGAAGGCCCGCTGCGGGTCACCCAGCCGCGACAGCAGCGCCTCGACCCGCCCCAGGCCGGGGTGCATCCCGAAACGCTGCCGCGCGAACACCCACGCCAGATCACCAGAAGGGCCACCAGACTCAGTCATCCGCCCAGCATAGGGCGACGGAACGCCAGAGGCCCGCCCCCCGTGCAGGAAGCGGGCCACCGGTTCAACGGGCGTCAGCCCTGCGGCGCGAAGTACCCTTCCAGGGTCGGCACGATCTGCTTCTTGCGGCTGATCCGCCCGCCCAGGTCCGCCACCTGACCGTCCACCTCGGCGCCGAAGGCCTCTCGCAGCACCTTCTCCTCGGTGGCACTCAGGACCAGCGTGCGGTTCGTCTCGTTCAGGATGTCCACGACGCTCAGCAGCACGCCGCTCAGGCCGTCCTGCGCCTTGGCCTGGTCCATCGCGGCGAGCAGTTCCGCCTGACGCCCGAACACGTAGCCGGGGTTGGTGGTCTCGATCACGCCGATGCCCCAGCTGTGCGGCGCGATCACGTCACCGAACGGGAACACCTTGTAGTCCATGCGCAGCAGCGTGTCCGCCGGGGTGTCCCCCAGGTCGCTCTTCGCGGCGAACATCGCCAGTGCGTACGCCTCCACATCCTCGATACCCGCCGCGGGGGCCAGGAACGCCACGGCGTCGCGGTCCTCCTGCGTGGTGGTCGGGCTGCGGAAGTGCAGCGTGTCACTCAGGATCGCGCTGAGCATCAACCGGGCATCCAGCGCCTCCACGTCCAGGCCCGCCTCGCGGTGCAGTTTCAGCAGGATCGTCCCGGTGCAGCCCACCGGCTCGAAGCGCAGGTAGGGCGGCTGCGCGGTCGTCAGGTCCCCCAGCTTGTGGTGATCCACGACCCGCGTCACGTTCAGCTCGGCGAGGTTCGGGGTGGACTGGGCGCTCTCGTTGTGATCCACGAGGGCCACGGGCGCCCCGGCGGGCAGTTCAGGTAGCAGGGCCGGAGCTTCAATCCCCGCCTGTTCAAGCACGAACGCCGTCTCGAAGTTCAGGTCGCCCAGGCGGTACGCGGTCGCGTCCACGCCCTGGCGGGTCAGGAGCCGCGCGTACACCAGCGCGGCCGTGATGGCATCGGTATCGGGGTTCAGGTGACCAAACACAGCAATCATGCGGCGATTCTACCGATTTGGCATTCCGGAAACGGCGACCTGCCCGCACAGCCCCAAAAGAAAACCCCCCGCACGGGGCGGGGAGTTCATTCAGCCGGTGAACTTTAGAAGTTGACCTTGTAGCTGATCTTGAAGACGGAGCCCTTGGCGCTCTGGGCGGGCTGGGCGGGGGTGGTGCCGCTGGCGGCCAGGGCGCTGAGGCCCAGGTTGCCGTAGCCGTAGCCGAAGCTCAGGTCGTAGTAGTTGGCTTCCACGTACAGCAGGTCCTGGCTGACGGTGCGGCCAAGGTTGTTCTGATCCTGGAAGTAACCAGTGTCCGTGCCGACCGTGCTGACGTAGCCACGGTTGGTGCCCTGGTAACCGGCGTAGTACACGGCCAGTTTGGTGTTGGGGAGCAGGAACTCGTTCAGCTTGGCGCCCACCAGGTACTTCATGGCGGTGGCGGTGTAGTCGTTCGCGGTGCCTTCGAAGTCGTGCTTGTTGGTCATGTACCCGAACTGACCTTCGAAGCTGGGCTTGAAGATGGTGTTCAGCTGATCGGTCACGACCTTCACGCCGAAGGCGGCGAAGGTTCCGTTACCGACTTCGTCAGTCAGGTCTTCTTCAGCGTACGTATCGGTCGCGAAGGCACCCCGGAGGCTGACGTTGGCGATACCGATCTTGTTGCTGTACAGCGCTTCGCCGTACACGCGTCTGTTTACCGACTTCGTCAGTCAGGTCTTCTTCAGCGTACGTATCGGTCGCGAAGGCACCCCGGAGGCTGACGTTGGCGATACCGATCTTGTTGCTGTACAGCGCTTCGCCGTACACGAAGTTGTTGCTGTAGCTTTCGGTTTCCATGCTGTAGCGCGCGCTGTAGCCGAGACGCAGGTCGAGGTTCTTGACCAGAGCGTTGGCCGCCTTGCCGCTGTGCATCACTTCGACGCCATACTCGCTGAAGCAGGCCGGGCCGCTCAGGTCGCCCAGAGCGAAGGTCAGGGCGCCGCCCACGCCGTCGCTGTCACGGCCGGTCAGACCGGGGGTCATGTCGCCGCAGCCCTCCTGGTCCTTCAGGTCGTTGGTGGCCAGGTCGAAGTAGCTGTTGTACTTGCCCTTGGCGAACAGGGTGTTACCGTCTTCATCGATGACATCGGCAGTCACGCGCACACCGTTGAGGGTGACGTCGCGGTAGAACGCGCCGATGCTGAAGCCCAGGCCGGGGGTGATGTCGCCGCGCACGTTGTAGCGCACACCGGCAAGATCCAGGGGGCTGCTGAGGTACTCGTAGTAGCCGCCGCGCACGGTGACCAGGTTGAACACGTTCAGCTTGGCAGTCACGCCACGGTCCACGATGGCGCTGGGCTCAGTGGCGGTGTCCAGGGGGCTCTCGCCGTAGGCGACGGTGTTGTCCCAGTAACCGGCGAGGGACACGGGGCCGACGGTGGTGCCGACCTTGACACCGAAACCGGTCTGGTTGGCGGCGTAGGGAGCAGTGCTGCCGTTGGTACCGTCTTTGGGGTTGGCTTCCATGATGCCCGCGACCTTGTCGTAGCCGGCGCTGATGGTGCGGTAGTTCAGGGTGTACACCTTGACCGGGCCCAGGGTACCGCTGGTCTTGGCGTAGAAGGCCTGTTCTTCGCGCGTCGCGTTGGTGGTGGCCAGCGTGATGGCTTCGACGGTCGTGGTGACGACGGTGCTCTTGGCATACTCGCTGTCCAGCTGCCAGCCAGCCACGGTGCCGTGCAGGTCAGCGCCGAAGGTGGTCACGTCGTTCGTGAAGCTGTTGGTGACGCCCACGTAGGCAGGGGTCGTACCGGCGGCCGCACGGTCGGACGCCAGGTAACGGGCGGTCGCCAGTGCGGAGGCGTCGGCGCCTTCCTGCAGGTAGTGGATGCCGGCCGTCAGGCTACCAACCGGGGTGATGGTGGCGCGGACGCCACGGTAGTACAGGCCGTCGCCGTTCGCGCCGCCCTTGCTGCCGTACACGGCCTTGATGGTGGGCTTCAGGCTGCCGATCAGGGGCAGGTTGCTGCCGTCCACATCGACGATGTAGCCGTCGCCGCGGCCGGTCTTGTCGTTGTCGCCAATGTAGTCAGCGAACTTGAACTTCAGGGCCTTGCCGAAGCGGACCGTCACGGGAGCATTACCGACCGTGAACTCGGCGGTGGCGTTGTTGAAGTAGAAGAACAGGGGGCTGTAGGTGATGCCCGTGTCGCCGTCCGTAATGTTGGGGTAGTTGGGGTTGCCCTGGGCGTCGTTGAAGCCAGCGTCAGCGGAGGTGACACTGCTGGGCAGGCCTGCACGGATGCCAAAGCTCACATCAACCTTGTTGATGGTCAGGCCGCCGGGGCCAGGAACGTAGGCGCCGCTCACGCCGCTCTTGA
>NZ_SGWE01000004.1:1847500-1865000 GCF_013337115.1 Deinococcus sp. JMULE3 | reverse complement strand
AGGCGCAGACCGTTCCACTGGAACCGGCAGGGAGTCGGTGAGCTCTTCGTCAGAACGCTACGAACGGACCGGATGGACTCCACCACGGCCCGCCGATCTCAGGCGCGTGGGGGGAAGCGCACGAAGGTCATCCAGAACGACTCGAAGGCGCGCATGGCGCCCAGGAAGTTCTCGAAGCCCACGGGTTTGACCACGTACCCGCTGGCGTGACGCTCGTAGGAGGCGCGCACGTCGTCCTCGGCCTGGCTGGTGGTGAGCATCACGACCGGGATGCTGCGCAGGGAGGGATCGGCCTTGACCTCCGAGAGGACTTCCAGGCCGGTCTTACGGGGCATGTTGATGTCCATCAGGATCACGTCGGGGCGGGGCGCGGCGGCGTGCTCACCCTCGCGCCGCAGGAAACGCAGCGCCTCGACGCCGTCGCGGGCGACGTGCATGCGGTTGGGCACCTGGGCGTCCTCGAAGGCTTCCAGGGTCAGCAGCACGTCGGGTTCGTTGTCCTCGACGAGCAGGATCTCGATGGGTTCGGTGGGGTCGTGGGTCATGGGGTGGGAACCGCCGGGAGAGTCAGGTGGAAGGTACTGCCCTGCTCGGGGGCAGATTCGAGCCAGATGCGCCCGCCGTGGTGTTCGGTGATCTTACGGCAGATGGCGAGGCCCATGCCGTTCCCGGCGTAGGTTTCGCGGCGGTGCAGACGCTGGAAGATCTCGAAGATCCGCGCGTGGTACTCCGGCGCGATCCCGATGCCGTTATCGCTGACGCTGACGTGGATCATGTCACCCTCGCGGCGGGACGTGACCTGCACGCGCGCCGCCTCGCCGGGCCGGTGGAATTTCAGGCCATTGCTGACGAGGTTCGTCAGGAGTTGCGTGAGCAGCGACCCCTGCCCCATCACCTGATCGGGGGTGTCCCAGACCAGGGTGCTGCCGTCGGCGTCCAGGGTGCCCTGCACGTTCTGCTGAACGCCACGCATCAGGTCGTCCAGCGGGGTGGGGGTCAGGGTGAGGTCCGCGCGGCTCAGGCGGGCGAAGCCCAGCAGGTCCTGAATCAGGCTGCGCATGCGGTCCACGGCGTCCTGCATGAAGTGCAGGTACTGGTCGGCGCGCGGGTCGAGTTGCCCGCGGTAGCGCCGCGCGAGCAGCTCGGTGTAGCTGCCGACGGTCCGCAGGGGTTCCTGCAGGTCGTGGCTGGCGACGTACGCGAACTGTTCGAGGTCCTGGTTGCTGCGTTCGAGGTCCTCAATGAGCTCCTGCAGCTGCTCCTGCGCGCGGATGCGTTCGGTGATGTCCTGCACCATGACGACCGCGCCGCTGGGTTGCCCGTGCTCGTCGTGGGTGGGGGTGACGACGTACGCGACGGGCACGGCGTGGCCCTGGGCGTGCCACATGACGTCGCGTTCCACGCGGCGCGTCTGGCCGTCCACGAGGGTCTGGTGGATGGGGCACTCGGCGAGGGCGTAGGGGCGGCCGTCCTCGTGGTGGTGGTGGACCAGGTCGTGCTGCGGCTGGCCGATCATGCGCTCGATGCTGTAGCCCAGCATGCGCGCGGCGGCCGGGTTGGCGAAGGTGGTGACGCCGCGCCCGTCCAGCCCGAAGATGCCCTCCCCGGCGGCGGTGAGGAGCAGGGTGCTGAAGCGCGTGACGCGCGCGAGGTCCTCGGTGCGCTGCTGCACGCGGCCTTCCAGTTCGGCGTTCAGGGCCCGCAGGGCCTGTTCGGCCTCGCGGATGGCGCTCAGGTCGCTGTGCGTGCCGACCCATTCGACCAGCTGCCCGCGTTCGTCGGTGACGGGTACCGCGCGGACCTGCATGGGCACGTACTGCCCGTCGGCGCGGCGCAGGCGGTGCTCGATGCTGTACAGGTCACCGTCGCGGACGGCGCGCTGCCACTCCGCGATGGTGTGCGCGCGGTCGTCGGGGTGAATGGCGTCCAGCCAGCCCACACCGCCGTACTGATCGGGCGTCTGCCCGGTGAAGGCCTCCCACTCGGGCTGGGGCGGCTGGAAGTCCCCGTCGGGACGGGCGTCCCAGACCATCTGACTGGTGGCACGCACCAGCGAGCGGTAGCGGCGTTCACGGCGGCTGAGTTCAGCCTGCATGCCCTGTTTCTCGGTGACGTCCGCGAAGACGGTCGTGACCTGCTTGGGCTGCGTGGCGCCGGGCGCGCGGCGCGGGATGGCCGTGACCTGCAGCCAGCGCCACGCGGCGTCGCCGGGGTGGTACACGCCCATGGGCACCTCGCGCTGCACCTGCAGGGTCCGCAGGGCCTGCACGCTGGGGTGCGTCTCGCCGGGGAAGTCAGTGCCGTCGGGATGCACGGCGCGCCACTCGGGGTCCATGGAGTCGCGGCCCATCAGCTGGTCGCGGCTCAGGCCCAGGATGCGGGTGGCGGCGTCGTTGGCGAGCAGGATGCGGGTGTCCGGGGCCTGCACGGTCATGCCCAGGCCCAGCCCGTCCATGAGTTCCAGCGCGACCTCCAGCGGGTCACGGGCGACGTGCAGGTGCAGCAGCGCGCCACCCGCGCTGGGGGCGACGGTCAGCAGGCCCGGCGCGACGGTGTCCACGACCTGCACCGTCACCTGCCGCGTCTCGCCGCGCAGGGCGTCCTGCACGGCCACCTGGATGGCGGGGACGCTGCCGGGCTCGAACAGCGCCATCCAGTCGCCGGTGGCCGAGTACTGGGCCATGCGCGCCTGCGCGGCGCGGTTCAGCGTGACCTGCCCGTCCGCGCCCAGGTGGGCGACCGGGTCGGGCAGGGCGGCGAGCAGCGCGGCGGCGTCCAGGGTCTGGAACGCGGCGCTGCCCGCGTCGGGGAGGATCACGGTCAGCCGCGCAGGGCGTAGCCGACGCCGCGCACCGTGCGGAGCAGGCCGTAGCCGTCGAGGTCACGCAGCTTGGCGCGCAGGTTGGCCATGTGGACGTCCACGACGTTGCTGCCCTCGGGCAGGCGGCCCTGCCAGATGTCCTGGCCGATCTCCTGGCGGGAATACACGCGCCCGGGCTGGCGGATCAGCAGCGCCAGGATGTCGAATTCCTTGGGTGACAGGCGCAGCTCGTCGCCCTTGAAGGTCACGAGGCGCTTCTGCGGGTCCAGGGTCAGGTCGCCCATGGTGAGACTCTCGGTGGTGCGCTGACGCAACTGCACCTTCACGCGGGCGAGCAGTTCGTCCGGGTGGAAGGGTTTGATCAGGTAGTCGTCGGCACCCAGGCCCAGCAGGCGGACCTTCTCGTCCACGGTGTCGCGGGCGGTCAGGACGATGATCGGCACGCTGCTGTTCTTGCGCAGGCGCTGCACGACGTCCCCGCCGTCGAAGTCCGGCAGGCCCAGGTCCAGGAGGATCAGGGTGGGCTGCTCCTCGCGCGCCTTGATCAGGCCGTTCATGGCGGAATCGGCGTGGTCGACCTCAAAACCGGCGTCGGTCAGGTCCATGCGCAGGACGTTGGCGATGTCCAGGTCGTCCTCGATGATCAGAATGCGTTGCGGGGTCACGACAGCATGATACTGCCGGGGATTGCGGGACCTTCATGATGTTTTCTTGATCTAAAGCCCTTGCACATCCAGAAACCGCGCCTTTCCGGGGGGGCGGAGCGCAGCGCGGCCGGTGCGGTGTGGTACGTTGAACGCACTTCGCTCCTTCCGGCAGCCCCTGGCGGCTCCCCGACGGGCGACACAACCCACTCACTCAGGCCGCATCATCTGGCCCCGCCTTCTCTCACATCCTGCCCAGGCGCAGGTCACCGGAGTCCCCATGAGCAACCCCAGCAAGGCCCCCCGCCCCGAGGGCGCGGCCCCACACCTCGAAGTCATCCCGCTCGGCGGCATGGGCGAGATCGGCAAGAACATCACCGCGTACCGTTTCGAAGACGAGATCATGGTCGTCGACGCGGGCCTGGCGTTCCCCGAGAGCCACCAGATGGGCATCGACCTGATCATCCCGCGCATCGACTACCTGCAGCAGAACGCCGGGCTGATCAAGGGCTGGATCCTCACGCACGGGCACGAGGACCACATCGGCGGGCTGCCGTACATCCTGCCCCGCCTGCCGCGCGTGCCGGTGTACGGCGCGGGCCTGACACTGGGCCTCGTGCGCGAGAAACTGTCCGAGTTCGGCATCAAGGACGGCGAGGTGGACCTGCGCGAGGTGGACCTCAGCGACAAGGTGAAGATCGGCACGCACTTCCAGGTGGAGTTCTTCCGCATGACGCACTCCATCCCGGACAACGCCGGGTACCTGCTCACCACGCCCGCCGGGACCGTCCTGCACACCGGGGACTTCAAGCTCGACGAGGAACCCAGCGACGGCAAGACCAGCGACCTCGCCCGCATCGAGCAGGCCGGGAAGGACGGCGTCACGCTGCTCCTGAGCGACTCGACGAACGCCGAACGTCAGGGCCGTACCGTCAGCGAGGCCGAAGTCGCCCGTAACCTCGAAACGCTGATCGCGGGCCTGAAGGGCCGGGTGTTCCTGACGACCTTCGCGTCGAACGTGCACCGCGTGCAGAACGTCATCAACATCGCCCACCGCCAGCGCCGCCGCGTCGTCATGGAAGGGCGCAGCATGATCAAGTACGCGCAGGTCGCCCAGACGCTGGGCTACATGGAACTGCCCGAACCGTTCCTGGCCAGCGACGAGGTCGGCGGCCTGCAGGACCAGCAGGTGCTGTACGTCTGCACCGGCAGCCAGGGCCAGCCCATGAGCGTCCTGTCGCGCCTCGCGTTCGGGAACCACGCCAAGATCGCGCTGCGCCGCGGCGACAGCGTCATCCTGTCGAGCAACCCCATCCCCGGCAACGAGGAAGCCGTGAACCTCGTCATCAACCGCCTGTACGAGATCGGCGTGGACGTCTACTACCCCCCGAACTACCGCGTGCACGCCTCCGGGCACGGCAGCCAGGAGGAACTCGCGACCATCCTGAACCTCGCCCGTCCCAAGTACTTCCTGCCCTGGCACGGCGAACCCCGCCACCAGATCAACCACGCCCGCCTCGCGCAGACCCTCCCCCGCCCGCCCAAACGCACCCTGATCGCCCGCAACGGTGACGTCATCCGCGTCAGCCAGGACGACTTCAAGGTCACCGGCACCGTGCCCGCCGGGGCCGTGTACGTGGACGGCCTGGGCGTCGGCGACATCGGCGACGACGTGCTGCTCGACCGCGTGAACATGAGCCAGGAAGGCATCCTGATCATGACCGCCGTCCTGCACCCCACACCGCACGTCGAGATCGTCTCACGCGGCTTCGTGCGCGCCAACCGCGAACTCGACAGTCAGATCCGCAAGGTCGCCCTGGAGGCCATCGAGCAGGGCCTGCGCGAGAAGAAACGCCTCGAGGACGTCCGCGACGACATGTACGGCGCGGTGCGCCGCTTCGTGCGCAAGGTCACGGGCCGCAACCCCGTCCTGATCCCCCTGATCGTCGACTGAGACGCGCGTTCGTCGGCCCCCTCTGCGGACCAGAGGGGGTTTTTTCTGTTCATGACCTGGGCGCCGGGCTCCGGACGGGGGCGTCTTCAGGGTGAAGTCAGGATTGGCCTACGTTCGCATTCCTGCGCCGTGCGATAATCGCCCTCATGAGCGTGATTCCCTACGTGATCGAACAGACCGGGCGCGGCGAGCGGATGTACGACATCTACTCCCGTCTGCTCAAGGACCGGATTATTTTCGTGGGCACGCCGATCGAGTCGCAGATGGCGAATACCATCGTGGCTCAGCTGCTGCTGCTGGATTCTCAGAACCCGGAGCAGGAGATCCAGATGTACATCAACTGCCCTGGCGGTGAGGTGTACGCGGGCCTGGCGATCTACGACACCATGCGCTACATCAAGGCGCCGGTCAGCACGATCTGCGTGGGGATCGCGATGAGCATGGGCAGCGTGCTGCTGATGGCCGGGGACAAGGGCAAGCGCATGGCGCTGCCGAACAGCCGGATCATGATTCACCAGGGGTCGGCGGGCTTCCGTGGGAACACCCCGGACCTGGAGGTGCAGGCCAAGGAGGTGCTGCACCTGCGTGACAAGCTGGTCGGGATCTACCACGAGCACACCAGCATTCCGCACGACAAGCTGATGCGGGACATGGAGCGGGATTACTTCATGTCGCCGGACGAGGCGATGAAATACGGCCTGATCGACAGTGTGGTGGACCGCACGCGGGCGCAGGAGGACAGCGTATGACGAAGGGAGGGGACCGCTGCTCGTTCTGCGGGCGGCAGCATCCGCAGATCGCGCAGCTGATTGAGGCGCCGGGCCGCGCGGCGTTCATCTGCAACGAGTGCACCGAGCGGGCGCACGAGCTGGTCAAGCAGAACCGCACGAAGGGCGGCGCGGAGTTCAGCCTGGACGAACTGCCCACCCCGCGCGAGATCAAGGCGTACCTCGACGAGTTCGTGATCGGTCAGGACGAGGCGAAGAAGGCGCTGGCGGTGGCGGTCGTGAGTCATTACCAGCGGCTGGCGCACCCGGACGTGAATCTGCAGAAGAGCAACATCCTGCTGATCGGGCCGACCGGGACCGGGAAGACGCTGCTGGCGTCCAGCCTCGCGGAGATGCTGGAGGTGCCCTTCGCGATCGCGGACGCGACCACGCTGACGGAGGCCGGGTACGTGGGCGACGACGTGGAGAACGTCATCGTGCGCCTGCTGCAGGCCGCCGAGTACGACGTGGCCGCCGCCGAGCGCGGGATCATCTACATCGACGAGATCGACAAGATCGCCCGCAAGTCCGAGGGCACCAGCATCACCCGTGACGTGTCCGGTGAGGGCGTGCAGCAGGCGCTGCTGAAGATCATCGAGGGCACGGTCGCGCAGGTGCCGCCGCAGGGGGGCCGCAAGCACCCGCAGCAGGAACTGGTGCAGGTGAACACGAAGAACATCCTGTTCATCGTGGGCGGCGCGTTCGACGGGATCGCGGACATCGGCCGCAGCCGCACGAACGTGCGCGCGGTAGGCTTCGGCGCCGAGCATAAGGGCGACGAGAAGGAAGAGCTGCGCTTCCTGCCGGAGGATCTCGTGAAGTTCGGGTTGATCCCGGAGTTCGTGGGTCGTCTGCCGCTGGTGGTGCAATTGCAGGATCTGGACGAGGAGGCGCTGGTGCGGATCCTGACCGAGCCGCAGGGCGCGATCGCGTCGCAGTACCAGGCGCTGTTCGGGTTCCAGGACGTGGACCTGAGTTTCACGGACGAGGCGCTGCGTGAGGTGGCCCGCCGCGCCCGTGACCGCAAGACCGGGGCGCGTGGGCTGCGGGCGGTGCTGGAGAAGGCCATGACGGACCTGCTGTTCGAGCTGCCGGTGGAGGGTCTGAAGGAGCTGCGCTTCGACGCGGCGCACATCGACGCCCCGATGGAGCTCCTTGAGTCTAAGGGACTCAAGAAGTCTGCCTGAGCATAGCGATAGAGGTTACAGCACGCCCCCGCACCAGTCCCTACACTCTGGGGACACCGTGCGGGGGTGTCTCTCTCATGACCCCCCGCGATACACTCAAGTATTCCCGCGCCCAGCGCGCGGCCGTTAAGGAGCAAGCATGATCTGGGAACTTCCCGTCGTCGCACTGAGAAATATCGTGATCCTGCCCGGCGTCACCATGAACGTCGACGTGGGCCGCCCCAAGAGCAAACGCGCCGTGGACGAGGCCCAGGCCAGCGACCGCCGCGTGCTGCTGCTCACCCAGCGGGACGCCCGCACCGACGACCCCACCCGCGCCGAACTGCATGAGATGGGCGTCCTGGCCGTCATCAAGCAGGTCGTGCGCATGCCCGACAACACCTACCAGGTGCTGATCGAGGCGCAGGAACGCGCCGCCGTGCTCGACGAGGTGCCCTCGGCGTACCTGCGCGTGCGCGCCGAGACCCGCCCCGCCCCCGCCGACGACAGCCGCGAGATTCCCGTGCTGATCGGCGAGATCAAGTCGGCCTTCGAGGAGTACCAGCGCCAGAACAAGAACCTGCGCCTGGACAACTATCAGCTCGAGGGCATCAAGGCCCTGACGGACGGCGGCGCGCTGGCCGATCAGGTCGCGCACCACGCCACCTGGACGCCCGAGGAGAAGCAGGAGATCCTGGCGGCCGTGGGCCTGCGCGAGCGGCTGGAGGCGACCCTGAAGTTCCTGTCGCGCGACACCGAACGCTTCAACATGGACAAGAAGATCGCGGGGCGCGTCAAGGAACAGATGGACGCCAACCAGCGCGAGTACTACCTGCGCGAGCAGATGAAGGCCATCGGCAAGGAACTCGGCGGCGGTGAGGACGGCCCGGCCGAGGTCGAGGCGCTGCGCGAGAAGATCGAGGCGGCCGGCATGCCCGAATCGGTCAAGGAAAAGGCCCTGAAGGAGCTTCAGCGTCTGGAACGTACGCCCGGCGGCAGCCCCGAGAGCACCGTGGTCCGCAACTACATCGACTGGCTCGTGGACGTGCCCTGGAGCAAACGTGACGAGGAGATCCTGGATATCGCCCGCACCCGCGAGATCCTGGACGCCGACCACTACGCGCTGGGCGACGTGAAGGACCGCATCCTGGAATTCCTGGCGGTGCGTCAGCTGACGCACAAGCCCGGCGAGACCGAGGAGGCCCGCAAGGAACGCAGCGCCGAGGAACGCACGGACGACGCCGAACTGCGCGCCCCGATCCTGGTGCTCGTCGGCCCTCCCGGCGTCGGTAAGACCAGCCTGGGCAAGAGCATCGCGCGTTCTCTGAACCGCAAGTTCGTCCGCATGGCGCTGGGCGGCGTGCGCGACGAGGCCGAGATCCGCGGTCACCGCCGCACGTACATCGGCTCGATGCCGGGCCGGATCATCCAGGCGATGAAGAACGCGGGTGTCACGAACCCCGTGATCCTGCTCGACGAGATCGACAAGATGAGCAGCGACTGGCGCGGCGACCCCAGCAGCGCCATGCTGGAAGTGCTGGACCCCGAACAGAACCACACCTTCCAGGATCACTACCTGGAAGTCCCGTACGACCTGTCGCAGGTGATGTTCATCACGACCGCCAACAGCCTCCAGACCATCCCCCGGCCCCTGCTGGACCGCATGGAGATCATCAACATCCCCGGCTACACCCAGGTCGAGAAGGTCGAGATCGCCAAACGCTACCGCGTGCCCCGGCAGGTCAAGGCGCACGGCCTGACCGGTCGCCTGGAGATCACGGACGCCGCGCTGAACCGCATCGTCGAGGAGTACACCGCCGAGAGCGGCGTGCGCAACCTCGACCGTCAGGTGAGCAAGCTGGCCCGCAAGGCCGCGCGTGAACTGCTCGAAAGTGCCTGGGACGGTGTGAAGGTCATCGACGCCGCGCAGGTGCCCGACTACCTGGGCGTGCCGCTGCACCGCCCGGACAAGATGGAGAAGGAGCCCCAGGTTGGTGTCGCGCAGGGCCTCGCCTGGACCAGCGTGGGCGGCACCATGCTGCTCGTGGAGGCCCTGGCCACGCCCGGCAGCGGCAAGATCGTCATGACCGGCTCGCTGGGCGACGTCATGAAGGAGAGCGTCGGCGCGGCCATCGCGTACCTGCGCGCCCACGCCGCCGAGTACGGCGCGGACCCCGAGTTCCACAAGACCATGGACCTGCACGTGCACTTCCCGGACGGTGCCACGCCCAAGGACGGCCCCAGCGCGGGCATCACGATCGCCACGGCCGTGATCAGCGCCATCACCGGCCGCCCGGTCCGGATGGACGTCGCCATGACCGGCGAGATCAGCCTGCGCGGGCGCGTGCTGCCCATCGGCGGCGTGAAGGAGAAGCTGCTGGCCGCGCACCAGGGCGGCATCCGCGAAGTGATCGTGCCCAAGGACAACGAGCCGAACCTCCAGGACGTCCCCGACAGCATCCGCGGTGAGCTGCGCATCCACACCTTCGAGCGGGTCGGTCAGGTCCTGGACCTGCTGCTGCTGCCCAGACCGGAAGGCGACAAGGGCAACATCCCGGTGCCCCTGAGCAAGAGCGCCACGCAGCCCGGCGCGTAAGGACAGAGAGAGGAGCGGCGATCAGGGATGACCCCCGATCGCCGCTTCCTCTTTCTCGCTGGGCGTCACGGCACGCGGAGTGTCCGGCAGTTCTCGCTGGCGGTGTCGGGGGCGCTGCGGGCCACGACGACCTGTTCATCCTTGCCGACCCAGCCGCGGCAGCGGGCGAGTTCCCGCAGGCGTTCGGGGGTCTGCGCGGCCTGCACGGCGTCCCGGAGTTCCTGCACGTCGCGTTCCAGGGTCTGGATGCGGGCGCGGGTGTCCTGGGTGTCGCGGCTCCAGGTGGTCGTGCGGTACAGGCTGTTGCCCAGCTGGAAGGTCAGCTGCACGATGCCCAGGCCCAGCAGGACGCTGGCGAGGATCATGCTCAGCGGCAGGCGTTGCAGGCGCCGCCACCAGTCGCGCCGCGGCGGTGGTGGGGGGGGCAGGTCGGTCACGCCGCGCAGCATAGAGCATTTGCCATGAAAGCAGTGTTTTCATGGCCGAGCGGAGCGAGTGAATTTTACCGAGCAGGACGGACTGGAACAGCTGCGCAGCAGAGAATGGAGGCGTCAGAAGTATGTTGGTCTGACGCCGTAATTCGGAGCACTGCTCCCGCGTCCGCGCGTGACGGGCGCGTGGGAAGTGGGCAGGGCGCGCGTGGGTCTACACTGGGCCGCATGAGTGAGTCTTCTGCTGCCCCTGTCCCCTCGCGGTTCCCGGCGCTGAACTGGGGGGACGCGAGCCGCAGCGTCATCCAGCTGCGGTACGGGGATCTGGACGCCATGGGGCATGTCAACAACGCGCGGTACGCGGAGTTCCTGGAGGTGGGCCGCATGGGCCTGTCGCGCGAGGTGGGCGGGCAGGCCGATGACCGTTCGGTGCTGGCGCGGCTGGAGATCGATTACGTGCGGGATATCCGGCAGGGGCAGGAGGTGGCGGTCGATACGCTGGTGGAGCGGGTGGGCCGTACCAGCTGGACCAGCGTGGCGTTGATCCTGGCGGACGGGGTGCCGTGTGCGTTCGCGCGGTCGGTGCAGGTGCGGGTGGACGAGGCAGGCCGCCCGGCTCCGCTGCCGGATGATTTCGCGGCGCGTGTCGCGCACCGGAGCGTGCGCTGATGGCCGCGTTCGAGGACCGGGTGCTGTACCAGGGGGACCCGTGGGTGCGCGTGGAGACCCTGCCGCGCCTGCTGGCCGAGGGCTGGCGACGCACGCTGACCGAGGGCGGCGTGGTCAGCGTGGTCCGTACGCCGTTCCAGTGGTCGATGGGCAGCCCGGTCATTGAGATCGAGACGGGCGGGTACATGGGCGACGTGGGCCTGTATGTGCCGGAGGTGCAGCTGCCCGAGGCGCTGGCCCTGCTGGGCTTCGAGGACGAGGACGGCGCGGAGGATGAGTCGGGGGCGGCGACCCGTGCAGAGGACGCCGGGCCGGGCGGCGGTCAGGCGGGGTAGATTGCAGGGGCAGAGTGTCACCCCCTTCCGGACGCGCGGTCCGGCGCCGGGGCGAACCGTCGCCTTGCGCGGCTCCGGGCGAGGCTGGAAGCGCTCCCGCCTCCCGCGCGCTGTTCTTTCCCGCTTTCATTTCTTTCGGAGTTCCCATGACCAACCTGACTGAACCCCTGAGCATCGGCATCGACGTGGGCGGCACCAAGATCGCCAGTGGCGTCCTGCGCGGCGACGAACTGCATGACGCACATGTGATCCCCACCCCGGATACCGGCTGGGAGAGCGTCCTGGACGCCATCGCGGGCGAGGTACGCCGCCTGCAGGACCGCCACCCGGACGCCCGCCTGATCGGCGTGGGTATCCCCGGCCCCCTGAACGCGGACCGCACCCGCGTGAAGTTCGCGCCGAACATCTACGGCTTCACCGACGTGCCCATGGTGGACGGTCTGCGGGACCGCCTGGGGCAGCGCGTGGTGCTGGAGAACGACGCCAAGGCCGCTGCACTGGCCGAGGCTCACCTGGGCGCGGCGCGCGGCGCCGAGAGCAGCATCTACGTGACGGTCAGCACCGGCATCGGCAGCGGCATCGTCCTGAACGGCCGCATCTGGCGCGGCCGTCACGGTATCGCCGGGGAGATCGGGCACATCACGGCCCTGCCGGGCGGCCCGGTCAGCGGCGCGGGCCTGGACGGCGCGCTGGAGGCCGTCGCCAGCGGCACCGCCATCGCGCGGGACGCCAGCTTCGCGCTGAACCGCGACGTGAGCACCGCCGAGGCCTTCCAGCTGGCGCAGCAGGGTCACCCGGCCGCGCGGCGCGTGGTGGGCCAGGCGCTGCGGTACATCGGGATCGCCCTGGCGGACCTGCAGAAGACCATCGACCCGGAGGTCTTCGTGATCGGCGGGGGCGTCGCCAGCGTCGGGGATTACTTCTTCCACGGCGTGCAGGGCGCCGCGGACGAGTACGCGCAGGGCTTCGCGCCCGTCACGATCCGCCGCGCGCAGCTCGCCGGGAACGCGGGCGTGATCGGCGCGGCGCTCGCCGCCCGGCACGGGTAACGCCACACGGGTCACGCCACAGGGCGGGGCCGCCGGACATGAACAGTCCGGCGGCCCTTCCCTCTTGCGTTACGGCACGTCGTCCAGGTCGAGTTCCGGAACGTTCCCGACGGGCAACTGGACGTGCGCGGTGGTGCCCTGCCCGACCTCGCTGTCCAGCCAGATGCGCCCGCCGTGGGCGTCCACGATGCCACGCGCGATGCTCAGGCCCAGGCCCGCGCCGCCCTGGTCGCGACTGCGGCTGTCCTCCAGGCGGTAGAAGCGGTCGAACAGCCGCTCCAGCTGATCCTCGGGGATGCCGGGCCCGTCGTCCTGCACGCTCAGGCGGACCTCCGCGCCCACGCGCTCGCTGCGCAGCGTGACGGTCTGCGCCCCGGCCTTCAGGGCGTTGCTGACGAGGTTGATGAGCACCTGCTTCAGGCGGTCGGCGTCCGCCTCGAAGGTGACGTCCTCGCCCGCGCTGGTCAGGGTGGTGTGCTGCGCCTGCGCCAGCGGCGCGAGTTCCCGCACGATGTCCGCCAGGAACAGCGCTGCGAGGACCGGCCCGCGCTGCAGGACCAGCGCGCCGCTGTCCGAGCGGGCCAGTTGCAGCAGGCTGGCGATCAGGTTGGTCAGGCGTTCGGATTCGCTCTGGATGATCTTCAGGCTCTCCTGCTGCTGCCCGGTGGGGCTGGTGCGGCGCAGCAGGTAACTGGCGTGCCCGCTGATGGCCGTGACGGGCGTGCGCAGTTCGTGGCTGGCGTCGCTGGTGAAGCGGCGCTGCGCCTCGAAACTGCCCTCCAGGCGGCCCAGCATGGCGTTCAGGGCGGTGGCCAGGGATTCGACCTCGTCGCCGGTCTGCGGGACGGGGACGCGTTCGGTGAGGTTCTGCCCGCCGATGCGCTCGGCGGCCCGCTGGACGCGCCTGAGGGGCAGCAGCGCCTGCCCGGCCAGCAGGTACGCGCCGGTCCCGGCGGTGGCCAGCCCGGTCAGGAACAGCAGCATCACCACGTTCTGCAGGTCGTCCAGGGTCTTCTGCACGGTCCCGAGGCTGCGGGCCACGTATACGATCCCCAGGGGCGGTTCGCTCTCGAAGCTGGTCAGGCTGGTGTTGACGGTGGGTTTACTATTGCGGGGTTCGCTGTTCGTGAGGGGTCCCAGCACCACCAGCAGGCGCATCAGCGTGGGTTCCTTGTTGGGCGCGTCGGCAATCAGGCGGTTGAGGTGCAGCCGCCCGTCGGTCGCGTTGATCAGCGCTTCCAGCTCCCGGTCGGTCAGGGTGATGGGCCGCTGGATGTCCACGGCCAGCGAGCGGCGCGAGGTGCCACGCAAACCCGCGAGGTATGCGAACAACTCCCGCTTCTGCTGCGCTGTCCGGGCAGCCTTCAGGTCATCAATGAGTGTCTGGCGGGTGTAGAACGACAGATCCTCGACTGCCACACTGGAGTTCGGGAAGTAGTAGCGGGCGAGCAGTTTTGCCTCTCCGATCTGGCTGACGAGACTGCTCTGCACGTTAGGCTGCTTGGCCTGGAGCCGCTGGGCCCTGAGCTGCTGCTGGTCGGTAGGCAGGCGCGCGGTCTCGTCGGCCGCTCCGATGGGCCGCACGAGGTACGTCACGAACTGCTTGTACGTGTTCTGGAGTTCCGTGTCGATCCCGTTGATCAGGTTGACGCGCATCATGTACAGCGTGATGACGCCCACCCCGGTCAGCAGGAAGGCCAGCAGCGCCGTGTAGAACAGCGTCAGGCGCCAGCGCAGCGTCACGCGGGGCTCCGGGAGGGCAGGCGGTCCATACGCGGCAGTCTAGAGGGCCTGCCCATGAGAGGGACTGCCCCGGCGGTCACTCCTCGCGCAGCACGTACCCGACGCCGCGCACGGTGTGGATCAGGCGGCGTTCCCCGCCCTCTTCCAGTTTGCGGCGCAGGTAGCCGATGTACACGTCCACGACGTTGCTGCCGCCGGTGTACTCGGGCCAGACCTTCTCCTCGATCTCGAAGCGGGAGAAGACCTTGCCGGGGTTGCGGGCCAGCAGTTCGAGCAGTTCGAATTCCTTGGCGGACAGTTCCACGCGGCGCCCGCCGCGGAAGATCTCGCGGCCGTCGAGGTTCATGACCAGGTCGGCGACCCGGACCTCGCCGGTCACGGCCGGATTCACGCGGCGCAGGTGGGCGCGCACGCGGGCGAGGAGTTCCTCGATGGAGAACGGTTTGATGAGGTA
Source organism: Deinococcus sp. JMULE3 (assembly GCF_013337115.1). Lineage (NCBI taxonomy): Bacteria > Thermotogati > Deinococcota > Deinococci > Deinococcales > Deinococcaceae > Deinococcus > Deinococcus sp. JMULE3. The sequence goes on along the minus strand of NZ_SGWE01000004.1, from coordinate 1,850,371 downwards.
GTCGTCCGCGCCGGAGTCCAGGCCCTCGACCTTGTCCTGGATGCCGTCCTTGGCAGTCAGGATGATGATCGGGGTGTTGCTGGTCTTGCGGATGCGCCGGGCGACTTCCAGCCCGTCGAGCACCGGGAGCATCAGGTCGAGGATGACGAGGTCGGGGTTGACTTCACGGAATTTGGAGAGGCCGGTCACGCCGTCGAAGGCGACCTCGGTGGCGTAGCCTTCAGCGGCGAGTTCGAGTTCGATGAACCGGGCGATGTCCTTCTCGTCCTCGATGACTAAAACCAGGGGCTTGCGTTCCATGCCCGCAGTCTAGGGACCGTTCTCATGAGAAGGCGACCTGGGCGCTTAATCAACTTTCATGCGGGCGCCCGGCTGCGGGGCGATCAGCCGGTGAGCGCGGCAGTCTTCACCGAATCCCTGCAGGTCCAGCGGTGGGCACAGTTCCGTGGGCAGGCCAGGAGCGAGACGCAGCACCTCGTCGCAGACCAGTGTCTGCCCGGCCTGCGCGGCGTCGCACAGACGGCGGGAGTAGTTCACGGGCAGGCCGTAGGCGCTCATCTGCCCGCCGACCACGCCCATCAGGACGTCGCCGCTGGAGATCCCGGCGCGCACCCGCAGGGTCTGGCCCAGCTGCGCGGCCAGGGTCAGGCGCGCGGCGCGGACGTGCGCTTCCTGCGCGGCGGCGCAGGCCTGCGCGGACTGCGCGGCAGGCCACCAGGCGAGCACGGCGTCCCCCTGGTGCTGCAACACCTGCCCGCCACGCGCTTCGAGGGTCAGGATCATGACCTGCACGAACTCGGCCATCAGCGCGGTGTAGTTGCCCAGCGGCAGGTGCCGGGCCAGGCGCGTGCTGCCCACCAGGTCGACCAGCACCATGCAGGCCGGGGTGGCTTGGTCCTGGGGACCGGGAAGGGGCAGCAGCGACTCGTTCATGGGCGTGCTTCCATCATGAAGCAGCATGAACGGAAAGGGAAGCTTTTTTCATTTTGATGTTAAAGCGACTTTCTGCAGCAAATTTACCCAGCCGTCACTTCGCCAGGAACAATCACCTGCCATCTGCCAGGACAACAGGCGCAACTGGCTTCCGACAGCCCGACCATCCGCCGCACGCAACTTCAGGTCAGCACGAACCCATGCAGGGGCGGCGCCGTCCTGAACGACACCCAGTCCCCCGGCTGCACCTCCGGAAAAGGTCCGAACGCCCCCAGCACCAGCGGCAACCGCGCCCGCACGACCACCACCTGCCGCTGCGCCGCCAACACCACCCCGCAGCCCTCCACAGCAGACACCCCGACCGACTGCAGCACCTCACGGCGGGACCCCGCGTCATCCAGCACCCGCAGGCCAGCACCCGCGTCCTCCAGCACGCCATGCACCACCACGCGCGCCGCGCCCGGCTGCGCCGCGTACGGTCCACTGCGGTCGAACAGGTACAGCACCCGGCCCGCCACGCCGAACTCCAGCAGCGGACTGCCCTCCCGCGAGGGGTACAGCGTGCCCTCGGCGGCGAACTCCGCGAACCGCGCCGCGAACTCCCGCTCCGAGGTCTCCAGGGACACGCCCGCCCGCACCGCTTCCGTCATGCGCGCCAGTCTAGCGTTCACGCGCGCCCGACGCGGCCCGCGCCTCCAGCACCTCCAGATCGGGCCGGGTCACGCCCGCCGCGTCCAGCAGCGCGTCCGACCGCTCCAGCGCGAACGTGCCCTCGACCTCACGCTGCACGTGGATCAGGCTCAGGCCGTGCAGACGCTCCAGCCGCGCCCACGCCACACTCCCGGCAGGCTGCGCGTCCCGCGCGCGGGCCAGCAGCACCGCCGCCCAGCGCTCGTCCCCGTCCGCGAAGGCCCGCGCGGCGTCCAGCGGCACCCAGTCCAGGCTCCCCTGCCCAGCCAGGAGGTCAGCGCCGCTCAGGTCAGGGTCCGCCACGTCACGTCCACCACCACGCCCAGCAGCATCGTCAACGCCAGCCACATGTTCGCGTCGAAGAACGCCACGTTCACCCGCGCCAGATCCCCTGGATTCACGATCCGGTGCTCGAACAGCAGGATCCCGCCCATCACCAGCGCCGCGAGGTAATACCAGAAGCTCGCGCCCGTCACCACGCCCACCAGCAGCAGCAGCGCGAACGTCAGCGCGTGACTGACGGCCGCGATCCGCAGCGCACGGGGAATCCCGAACCGCGCCGGAATACTCCTGATCCCGTTCGCCACGTCGAAATCCCGGTCCATCGTCGCGTAGATCACGTCCAGGCCGATCATCCAGAAGATCACGACGGCCCACAACACCCACGCGCCCGGCGCGAACTCCCCCGTCACCGCGATCCACCCTCCGGCGGCCGCCGCGCCGTCCGTCACGCCCAGCCACGCATGACACAGCCACGTGAAGCGCTTCGTGTACGGATAGCCGATCAGGAACACGACCGCCAGCGGCAGCAGCGCCAGGCACAGCGGGTTCAGCTGTGCCGCCGCCACCACCAGCACCACCAGACTGACCACCACCAGCGCCCACGCCTGCGCCGGACTGACCTTCCCGCTCGGCACCTCCCGCCCCGCCGTGCGCGGATTACGCGCATCGATGAACCGGTCGATCACGCGGTTCGCACCCATCGCCGCCGTGCGCGCCGCCGCCATCGCCACCGTCACCCACACCAGCACGTGCCACCCCGGCCAGCCCGTCCCATTCTCCTGCATGCTCGCCAGCAGCATGCCCGCGTACGCGAACGGCAGGGCGAACACCGTATGCTCGAACTTCACCAGATCCAGGAACGTCTTCACGCGCACGCCACTCATCAGTCACGCAGCATACGCCCCCCGTACGCACAACACCCCCTCCCCACGCGCAATGTCTGCTATAGTTCACGACGCGCGTTGG